>CALIJD010000326.1 GCA_938017885.1 uncultured Granulicatella sp. | reverse complement strand
GCTAGAAGAGGCCGGATTTATTATCGTGGGAAGGACGAATATTCCCGAGTTTGGATTTAAAAATATGACGGAAGCTAAGCTCTGGGGGCCAGTGAATAATCCGTATGACCTGAAACGTAATGCGGGGGGGTCTAGCGGTGGCGCAGCAGCGGCTGTGGCGAGTGGAATGGTTCCGATTGCAGCAGCAAGTGATGGAGGCGGTTCGATTCGTATTCCCGCAAGTTTCTCAGGACTATTAGGCTTGAAGCCGAGTCGGGGTCGAATTCCTGTCGGGCCTGGTAGCTATCGTGGCTGGCAAGGGGCTTCGGTGAATTTTGCGATGACGAAGAGTGTGCGCGATACGCGTGAACTGTTGCGCGCCTTGCAAGTCGAGCAGAAGGATAGTCCGTTTTTAGTGCCACTCATTCGCGAGTGGGAAGTCCGTTTAGAGCGTCCGCTTCGAGTGGGCGTCATTGAGAAATCCCCAATTGAGAGCGTAGTCGCTCCAGAAGCCAAAGCCGCGCTTCGTAAGGCGGTTCATTTCCTTGAAGACATCGGCTGTGAAGTGGAAGGCATCGGCTGGCCTGTCGACGGTGTGGAAGTGATGAAGCATTACTATTTAATGAATAGTGTCGAGACTGCAGCGATGATGCAAGGCTTGGAAGCCAGTCTTGGACGAGCGCTCACCAAGGACGATATGGAACTGATGACATGGGGCATTTATCAATCCGGCCAGCACATTCTTGCCAAAGATTACAGTGTGGCTCTTGCCAAATGGGATACCTACGCACATGCGATGGAGAAGGTGCATGAGGAGTTTGACCTGATTTTAACGCCGACCGTGAGTGATGTGGCGCCTCTTCAAACGCAATTCCCGATGGAGGAATCGATCCGTCAGGCGCTCAACCAGATCGAAGAACTCAGCGTCCCTGAACAACAAAGTGTGATTTGGCGGATGTTTGATCGCACCTTGGCCTTGACGCCATTTACGCAATTATCGAATATTACAGGTGCGCCTGCTATAAGCTTACCGGTATATTTGAGTGATAAAGGCTTACCAATCGGCGTGCAATTTATGGCTGCTCGTGGGCAAGAGGCATTGCTCCTGCAAGTAGCAGAGTGGTTTGAAGAACAAGGGCAATTTGAAATGAGACAGTTCAGCTAGGAGTGAACAAGATGACAAAATCAGTAGCAATCGTAGGAGCTGGGATTGTAGGGGCAACGGCGGCCTACCAACTCAGTAAAAAAGGAATCGCCGTGACCGTTTTTGATGCGAGGGTCGGTCAAGCCACCAAGGCCGCAGCGGGGATTATTTGTCCGTGGTTATCCCAACGTCGCAATAAAGACTGGTACCAACTCGTGTCGCATGGGGCAGCGTATTATCCCCTTTTAATGGAACAGTTACGTGCGGATGGAGTCACGGATTTGCCGTATGAACAGGTTGGGGCGTATATTTTCAAACATACTGAAAAACAACTCAAAAAAGTGGAAGAAATGGCGGTCGAACGCCGAGTGGATGCGCCGATGATCGGAGAAGTAGAGGCTCTATCTAAAGAAGACGTCGCAAAGGTGATTCCAGGATGGGCAAATCCAGATGGGGCGTTATATTGTAGTGGTGGCGGTCGTGTGGACGGAGAAAAACTTGTAGCACTCCTTCTAGAGCAAGCCGTAAAAAACGGAGCTACAGTGAAGCGTCAAAAAGTTTCTTTATCCAAAGAAGGCGAAGACATTCGAGTGGTAGATGGTGGAGAAGAGCTTCCTTTTGATGCCGTAATTCTCTCCAGTGGCGCTTGGGTTAAGGAATTATTAGAAGGGCTCGACTACTATGTGGATGTGCGTCCGCAAAAAGGACAATTGATCGAATTGGAACTAGAAACGAGTGAAGATACGTCGAAATGGCCGGTGTGTATGCTTCATGGGGAGATTGATATCCTCCCGTTCCCAGATGGCAAGATTTTAGTCGGGGCGACGCATGAGAATACGCAAGGATTCGATTTAACCCCAGATGAAGCGTTGTTAGACGGCATGTATGAAGAAGCCTGTGCGAGTTTGCCAGCGTTAAAAGACGCGAAACGAAGCGGGGTTCGTGTAGGAACACGCGCGTATACTTCCGATTTCCTACCATTTTTTGGGAAAGTACCGGAAACTTCGAATGCCTTTGTGGCGAGTGGACTGGGTTCTTCTGGTCTGACCAGTGGCGTTTGGATTGGCGAATTATTAGCGCGGTTATCGGCAGAAGAGAGCGTTGATTTTGCCGTTGAAAATTATCCTCCAAAAAATTATATAAGAAAAATATAGAAACATAGCGTAATTTTATTTGTATTTTGAATTAAAATTTAGTATTCTGTTAAAAGTAATTATGTTACTTTCATATAAAAGGAGGACAAACGAATGTTAAAAGAGTTCAAAGAGTTTTTAATGCGTGGGAATATCGTTGAATTAGCTGTAGCCGTTATTATTGGTGGTGCTTTTAAAGCAATCGTTGATTCATTAGTAAAAGACATTATCTCACCAATTATCGCAATGGTGGCTAACACTGGCGATATCGCAGCAGTTTCATTTAAATTAGGTTCTGCTCAAATCGGTATTGGAGCGTTCATCGCTGCAATCATCAACTTTGTCATCGTTGGAGCGGTATTATTCTTAATCGTTAAAGGAATGAATAAAGCTGCTGAATTAGCAAAAGGTAACAAACCTGCTGAAGAAGCTGCACCAGCTGCACCAACTGCGGAAGATTATTTAAAAGAAATCCGCGACTTATTAGCAAACAAATAATCATTCTGAAAAGCCGAGAAACCTCTCGGCTTTTTGTGTGCAAAAATTTTGTGTGTGCTTAGTTTACATTGAATAGATTGATGAATTATAGGAGATAAAGCGTTGCTTTATTTCTTTGGATTTTAGGGTTTTTGTGCTTGGGTGGATAAACGAGTTCAGAATCAGTTTGATGATTGAAAGAGTTATAGTGGGGCACCGGTGCAAGCCTTGGTCTTGCACCTTTAAAGCCTCAAAGGGGACGTATGGAATAAAATTCCTACGTCCCCTAATTCATTTTAATGCGTAGTCCCACTATTCTTTCAATCAACTGATTCTTTTCGTTATCCA
>CALIJD010000325.1 GCA_938017885.1 uncultured Granulicatella sp. | reverse complement strand
AGGAATTGAGACGTAAGGCTCAATCCGATGCCCCATTATCGCTACTATGAAGACATTCGTAAAGAATTGAAGTTTAAACTCTTATTTCCCTAAACAGAACTGGCTGAACAATTGTGTTAACAGCTCGTCTTGAACAGTGTCGCCTGTAATTTCCCCTAAGAGATCCCAAGCGCGGGTAAAATCGATCTGGATCAAATCAACGGGCATGCCCATGTCGACCCCATTCGCCACTTCTTGCAATGCTTGTTCTGCCTTTTCAAGAAGCGCAATATGACGAGTATTCGATAAGTACGTAGCGTCGCGCTCGTTCATTTGCCCTTGGAAGAAGTAATCGGCAATCTTTTCTTCTAATTGGTCGATGCCTTCTTTCTTCAGCATGGACGTTGTGACGATTTCGCTGTCTGTCGCGAATTCTTTGACCTTATCCATGTCAATTTTCGTTGGTAGGTCTGTCTTGTTTAATAAAATAATGCGTTTAAAGTCTTTCGTTTGTTCTAATAAGCGGAGGTCTTCGTCCATCAACTCTTCGCTTTGGTTTAAAATCAAGAGCACAAAATCCGCTTCGTTTAATGCTTTACGGCTTCGTTCCACCCCGATACGTTCAACAACGTCATCCGTTTCACGAATTCCCGCTGTATCAATCAGTTGGAGTGGCACTCCTCGAACATTAACATACTCTTCGATTGTGTCACGAGTCGTTCCAGCGATATCCGTTACGATGGCTTTTTCCTCGCGTAATAACACGTTCAACAGACTCGATTTTCCTACGTTTGGACGTCCAACAATCGCTGTTTTCAAGCCGTCACGCAAGATTTTTCCTTGGCTTGCCGTGTTTAGTAATGCGCGAATCCCTTGTGAGACTTGCTGCGTCTTTTCGCGCAACAATTGCAAGGTCATTTCTTCCACATCGTCGTATTCCGGGTAGTCGATATTCACTTCCACTTGCGCTAATGTGTTTAAGATTTCTTGTCGTAAATTCTGAATTAACTTCGAAAGTTCTCCGTCAAGTTGGCGCATTGCCATTTGCATCGACTTATCTGTTTTGGCACGAATCAAATCCATCATGGCTTCTGCTTGTGAGAGGTCGATTCGCCCATTCAAGAAGGCGCGTTTTGTAAACTCACCCGGCTCCGCAAGGCGTGCTCCCATACGAAGAACCAGTTGCAAGATGCGGTTAATCGCCACAATCCCACCGTGACAGTTAATTTCTACAATATCTTCCCGCGTGAAAGTCTTTGGCGCGCGTAATACTGTCACCATCACTTCATCAATGACTTCACTGTTCTTTGGATCCACGATATGCCCATAATGAATCGTATGACTGGCTTGTTCATTTAATCGTTTCTCTTTCAATCGATACACTTCATCTGCAATGCGAATC
>CALIJD010000324.1 GCA_938017885.1 uncultured Granulicatella sp. | reverse complement strand
TATTAATGTTAATCGGAACCCTAGGGGCTATTGTTCTACAAGTAGCATTAACCATCTTGAATTATAAATAGAAAAAGTCCGACAGGAATTTCCTGCCGGACTTTATTTTTATATCGTAATTTCTTCTCGATCACGAACCATATAAGCTTTTAATGGAGTAAGACTAGCAAGCCAGTATAATCCACCACCTAATATGGCTGTAAATCCACTACCTGTCGTAATAAGGAACAATGGACTTTGGATTTGTTGCGTTACAGGATTATAAACAAATAATACTGCCACAATCAATGAGATAAATACACAACTCATTCCTACAATATTAAACCCTTTAGTATATTCATATGCATGATGACCTTCTAAGAAATAAGCGGAACGAAGCGCCAACTTTTGTTTTCTAAGTAGGAAGAAGTCCACGACGATCATCCCGATAATTGGTCCTTGAATATAAGCTGCTAAAGAAATAAACGAACCAAAATATTCCTCAACACCGCCCCAAATCGTTAGTGCACTAACGTAAAAAAAGGCAATCCATACCATCAGCTTGTAGCTAAGTTTTGGCATTCCACTTTTCACAATCATACAGTTCACGTAAGATCCAGTTCCTTGAGTTCCAATATTTGCAAAAGCTACTAATAATAGACTCAATAGAGCAAATCCTGGTGTACTTAGTGTTGCCAACATTGTTGTTGGATCACTTTCATAAACTCCAGTTTTCACGAACATTGCAAGAGCCATAACCCCACCTGTTGCTACGAAGAACGGTGCAACTACCCCATACGAAAGTGTTGTTGCCCAGTAACCACTACGTTCTGTTTTCGCTAAACGTGGAAGAACTAATGCTTGTGTTGACCATGAGAATGCGAAGGCCACATTTCCTTCCGCTGACATCATAAAGCGTTCAATCGGAGTTAAGTCACCTTCAACAGCTGGTTGGACACTCATAATATCGCTTAAAGGCACTGCTGCAAAACAAATTCCAACAATAATGACCCCTACGGCAAGTAACGCAATTACTAGGAATCGGTTTGTCCATTTAATAACTTCTGGTCCCCCTACCGCAATTAACGTACCAAGTAAAACACAAAGAGTTCCAAGAATCGGTCCCCAAATTCCTTTATCGAGGACGAGTCCAAAGTTACCTGCCAGATGAATCATGGAACTTGCAAACAAGTTCGCGGCTACTGCATACCATCCAAAGTTTGCTAAACTAATCACCGTGGATAATAAAGCGACCCCCTCTTGACCTAGAACCGCACGCAACCAAATCCATAAATCGATACCATAACGTACCGCAAAAATGATTGGTAAACATTCAATAAATACCCAGATAATATTAAAACTAAAAATATTAATCAACATTTGATTAAACGTCAAATACTGAGCCACATAAGCCCCTTGCGTATAACACCATGTTGCAATGGCAAACCCACTAGTAGATAAGAATAAATCCCAGAACGAATACTGACGGTCGCCATTCGTCATTGGAACAACACCTGTAATCGTTTCTTGTTGAATATAATCATTCATTGTAGCACTCATTATTGAATCACCCCACTCATCGCTAAAACTACGAGGAGTAAATTCACTCCGACGCCAATGACTACCCATGTGTAGTCCGCTTTTGAAAATCTTTCAGGAAAAGGATAATCTTCTTTTTCCATCATATTTAATCGGTTTTCTGTTTCATCTGCAATTAATTGCTCAATTGAAATTTCTTCTTTCACCTACTATTCCTCCTCATAGAGTCGAAGAGCTTCCGCACAATATTGTTTCGTGTAACGATACCACTTATACAAGAATTCTCCTACTGGTTTCCCATTGCTTTCTTGGAATAAGGCCCATAAGAACCAAAAATAAGATACAAGACCAATTATTCCTAAGAAATGACGTTCACTAGCAACGCCCGGATTTTGTTTTAAATAGATTTGAATAAATTCTTTTGCTTGTTCTAATGTATAGTCTGAGCAAGCAACAAATGTTCCAATATCACTTGTTGGATCTCCCATACCAGAATATTCCCAGTCAATCAGACTCATATTCCCTTCTCCATCCACTAAGAAGTTAGGACTATAACAGTCACCATGACAAATGGTATGTTCTACCTGATCTTGTTCAAGATAGCCGACTATTTTACCGACCATTGCTTCCAATTCTTCTTTATCATCGAATTCAAATCTATTTCTCTTAATTAACTTTTCTTTGAATTCTTCTAATCCTTTTTCAAATTCAATCGCATACTCTGTCTTCTTACCAGAACGATGTAATTTTGTCATCAAGGTTACAGCTTTATCGATATCCTCTTTGTCATCATAATCTAACAAACGAGCATTCTTGATGAATTTAGAAATCTTCCATCCCTCATCCTCATTCATCACCACAAAAGTTTTATCAATCCCTAATTCAGCCGCAATCTTCATCGACGCTGCTTCGCTGAGTCGGTTAATATACTCTTGGGTTCCTTTACCTGGATGGCGGTATACATACGTTTCTCCTTTACAATCGAAACAGAAAGAGGTATTGGTTAATCCATCTTTGATTGGCTTAATGTTAGTTATTTCTGCTGGTGTCACATTTAAAGTATTACAAATATTCAATGAGGGGTAACATCGTCTATGG
>CALIJD010000323.1 GCA_938017885.1 uncultured Granulicatella sp. | reverse complement strand
TTGAAGGCGGAAAAGGTGAAAACCACTCATTAGAACTAGGTTCAGGTTCATTCATCCCTGGATTTGAGGACCAATTAGTTGGCACAAAAGAAGGCGATGAAGTAGAAGTGAAAGTGATTTTCCCAGAAGAATACCATGCTGAAAACTTAAAAGGTCAAGAAGCAGTATTCAAAGTGAAAGTTCACGAAGTAAAAACTAAAGAATTACCTGAATTAACAGATGAATTCGCTAAAGATGTTGATGATTCTGTTGAAACATTAGCAGAATTAAAAGAAAAATTCCGTAAAGAATTAGAAGAAGCTAAAGCAGCAGCTGCTGATGAAGCAGTAGCAGATGAAGCTTTACGTAAAGCAGTAGAAAACGCTGAAATCGTTGAATTACCACACGAAATGGTTCACGACGAAGTTCACCGTCAAATGGAACACTACTTAAATGATATGCGTCGTAACGGAATCTCTCCTGAAATGTACTACCAAATTACTGGTACAACAGAAGCAGATTTACACAAAATGATGGAAAAAGACGCTGATGTTCGTACGAAGACTAACTTGGTATTAGAACAAATCGTTAAAGAAGAAGGCATCGAAGCAACTGATGAAGATGTAGCTAACGAAGTTAAAGAATTAGCTGCTCAATACGGTATGGAAGAAGATGCAGTTCGTGCAGCTGTTTCAGTAGATATGTTGAAAAACGATATCGCAATGAAGAAAGCATTAGCAGTGATTACAGAGTCTGCAAAAGAAGCTTAATAGATGAAAGTTTATCGCGCTGGTTTCAATATGAAATCAGCGCTTTTTTTGAAACAACTTTTCTTGTTGAAAATTAAGACTTATGGTACTCTTAATAGAAGAAATCAGGAAATAGAATGGGGGTTTCAGATTGTATAAAGATGAAACAAAACAAGTAAGATGTTCTTTTTGTGGAAAATCGCAAGAACAAGTAAAAAAAATTATCGCTGGTCCTGATGTGTTTATTTGTAATGAATGTGTTGATTTATGTAAAGAAATCATTGATGAAGAATTTTCATCTATAAGTATGGATGAAATGATTGATGTTTTAAAACCGCAAGAAATTCGTAAAGTGTTAGATGAATATGTTGTTGGTCAAGAACATGCAAAGAAATCATTAGCGGTAGCAGTGTATAATCACTATAAACGGATTAATCATTTATTGAATGAAGACGAGGACGAAGTAGAATTACAAAAAAGTAATATTTGTCTAATTGGACCAACTGGTTCTGGAAAAACATACTTAGCTCAGTCTCTTGCTCGAATTCTAAATGTGCCATTTGCCATTGCAGATGCAACTACGTTAACAGAAGCGGGTTATGTAGGAGAAGATGTCGAAAATATTTTGCTCAAACTGATTCAAGCTGCGGATGGCAATGTCGCTAGGGCAGAATATGGTATCGTCTATATTGACGAGATTGATAAAATTGCTAAAAAAAGTGAGAATGTTTCTATTACGCGAGATGTCAGCGGTGAAGGGGTTCAACAAGCCTTATTAAAAATTCTTGAAGGAACTATTGCTTCAGTTCCACCTCAAGGAGGACGAAAACATCCTCATCAAGAGTTGATTCAAATTGATACCTCTAACATTTTATTCATTGTGGGTGGAGCTTTTGATGGTATAGAAACCATCGTAAAAGAACGATTAGGTGCTAAAGTCATTGGATTTGGTTCTTCTAATAAGAATTTATCAAGCCATGAAAGCCTAATGCAACTTATTATTCCAGAAGATTTGCAGAAATTTGGGTTGATTCCTGAATTTATCGGGCGTCTTCCGATTACTGCTGCATTAGAACCTTTATCTAAAGAAGATTTGGTTAATATTTTAACGAAACCAAGAAATGCTTTAGTGAAACAGTATCAAAAACTCTTTGCAATGGATGATGTTGAATTGGAATTTGAACCTAAAGCACTTGATGCTATTGCCTCAAAAGCAATTGAAAGAAGAACCGGAGCTCGTGGTTTAAGAAGTATTATCGAATCTGTTATGATGGATTTAATGTTCGATATTCCAAGTCGAAATGATATTACTAAAGTTGTAGTAACTGAATCAATAGTTACAGGAACAGGACAACCTGATTTGTACGATGAAGATAATCGCCTGATATCCTAGGGAATTTCACAAATATATGGTAGGATAGAATGAGATGCGGTATTATAAGCGGTATTTCATTCTATTTTATTATTGACTATATGAATTGAGGGAGAGATATATGAGAGGGTTAAAATCCTTTATTAAAAAAAGATATTCAAAAGAAGAGTTTGCTTGGATTATGCAGGACTGGGCTAATTCTGTTTATTCATTAATGATTACAACTGCAATATTTCCTTTATTTTTCAAAACGGTAACTTCTAACGCCGGTATTTCGGCAGCGGATTCTACTGCTTATTTGGGATATGCAAACTCGATTGCAACTTTCATTGTTTCTATTATGGCACCTGTATTAGGTGCATTGGCTGATTATAAGGGATATAGAAATCCAATGTTTACGTGGAGTACGTTGATAGGAGTATTTTCGGTAGTCGGTATGATGTTTGTAGAAAGTGATCAATGGATGATTTTACTTCTTCTATATACATTTTCTGCAATCGGATATTCTGCTTCAAATATTTTCTACGATAGTTCTATCATGGATGTAACTTCCTATGATAGAATGGACAGTATTTCTGCTGCTGGTTATGGTTATGGAT
>CALIJD010000322.1 GCA_938017885.1 uncultured Granulicatella sp. | reverse complement strand
AAGACTTTGTTGGAACACCAGAAGGTGTCACTGTCCAAGCTAAAGATGCCAACGGTACTCCAGCTACAGCGAAGTACACACCAACCGTAACGGAAGTAACACCAAGAGGTGAAGATAAAACATCCACTGGAAAACAAGGGAAAGAACAAAAGGAAACACCGCAATTTACAGCGGGAGATCCAGACGTTCCAATGAAAATCGATGGGGACCAACCAGCGAAATTCATTGACCCAGAAACAGGGGAACCAACAGATAAAACTGAATTACCAGCGATGAAAGATGGTAAGCAAGTGGGAACGTATAAACTAAATCCAACTACCGGAGAAGTAACGTTCACGCCAAATAAAGACTTTGTTGGAACACCAGAAGGTGTCACTGTCCAAGCTAAAGATGCCAACGGCACTCCAGTTACAGCGAAATATACGCCAACCGTAACGGAAGTAACACCAAGAGGAGAAGATAAAACATCGAGTGGAAAACAAGGGAAAGAACAAAAGGAAACACCACAATTTACAGCGGGAGATCCAGAAGTTCCACTTACGATTGATGCTTCAAACCCAGTGAAGTTTGTAGATCCAACAACGAATGAACCAACAGACAAAACAGAATTACCAGCGATGAAAGATGGTAAACAAGTGGGAACGTACAAATTAAATCCAACCACAGGAGAAATTACGTTCACGCCAAATAAAGACTTTGTTGGAACGCCAGAAGGAATTTCCGTTCAAGCTAAAGATGCCAACGGTACTCCAGTAACTGCGAAATATACGCCAACTGTGACTTCTGTTACTCCTTTTTCTAAGGATGAAGTGACAACGGATGTTCAAGGCAAAACGCAAACTGCAAAACCTAAGTTTGAAGCAGGCGATCCAGAGGTCCCTCTAGATGATTCGGTTCCAGCAACCTTTGAAGATGGAACAACGACTAAGGTGATTCCTGGAGTTGGAACCTTCACTGTTGCTCCAGACGGAACGATTACTTTTGTTCCAGAAGCTGGCTTTACAGGGGTAGCTCCAACCGTAACGATTCAACGTGTAGACGTAAATGGAACAGTAGTAAAAGCAAATTACACTGCTACAGTTACGCCAGCACCAGTTATGCCAATTGAACAACATCCACAGGCATCTCAACCAGAATTACCAAATACTGGTACTGGTGATGAATTTGGATTGTTTAGTGCAGCAGCATTAAGTATTCTAGCTTCTGTTGGATTAGTAGCGTCTTCTCGTAAAAAAGACGACGAACAAGAAGCATAACCAATCAATCAAATGAAGCGTGAGACTAGAAAAGATAGTCTCACGCTTTTTGTTTGCCGTTGCAAAACTCTCTTTATAAGAGTAGACTGAAAGAGTACACGCGCAAAAGGAGTGATATTATGAAGAAAATTGAACAAAAAGATTTATTTGAATTAAAAAATGTAGCTCAACCGGTCGTGGCTGGAGAGGACATCTTCTTTACAGAAACGAAGATGAATGAAAAGAAGAATACTTATGAAACAGCTATTTATAAGTATACCAACGAAGGAAATGTAGCTTATGGAGATGATGGGACGGTCAATTCATCGCTTCAAGTATCACCGGATGGAAAGTGGATTAGTTTTGTTAGTAATGAAGGAGAAGATAAAACTCCTCAATTGAAAGTTCAAGCTGTAACAGGTGGGAAAGCCATCGCTCTAACGCAGGAGAAAAAAGGCGTCTCTGTATATGTTTGGGGAAAGGATAGTCAGTCAATTTATTATCAAACGACTAAAGCGGATGAAGAAGAAAAGAAAGAAGAATTCCCTCAACCAATCATCGTTGAAAAAACAACGTATCGATTCGATGGTGGAAGCTTCTTACCGAATAAAGAAACAACCCAAATTAAACAGGTAGAAGTAGCCACTAAAGAAGTGAAGACACTTTTTGAAACGGAAGAGTCTATATTCTTCAGAGATGTATTACATGATGGCGGAAGCCTTGTTGTAGACCGTGATTTATCCAATATTCGTTGGACATTAGATAGTGCAGAGGCTTGTTATGTGGATGTGGCCACTGGGGATATTCATCCAATTCTTGAAGCTGAAACAGATGAATCTTACCGCTATTTGTTGGATTCAAAAGAAGGAGTGGTTTTAGCTTATAATTCAGGGGAACACGGATTTGTTACACAAGTAGACATCGTATTCAATAAAGAAGGTCAACCAGGTACAGAAGGAAGTATTTTAAATTTAACGTCTGGATTAGATGTGGAATGGGGAGACTGGCTAGTTGCTGACTTCCAACAATCAGTTACTGGAGTTGAACCTCAATGGATGGATGAGGAAAGCTTCCTCGTTAGCGCGAGTGTGGAAGGAAAAATCGTCTTATACCGTCTCTTCTTAGATGGAAGAAATGAAGTTCTTTTTGATAAAGAGGTTCATATTACAGGAGCTAAAATCATCACTGAAAAAGAACTCGTCATCACTTATTCAACGACAACACTTCCTAGCGCGTTAGCAAAATTAGATTTAACCACTGGAGAAATTACAAACCTTTATAATCCAAATGAAGCATACTTAGCGGAACATATCGTTACAACGCCTGAACGCTTTACGTATAAAGGTTACGATAACTGGGATATCCACGGATGGTATATGCCACCAGTCGAAAAGAAAGACAAACATGCGGCGATTCTCTATGTTCACGGTGGACCACAAGTGGCATACGGCGAAAGTTTCTTCCATGAAATGCAAGCCCTCGCAGCAAAAGGATACGGCGTGATTATGATTAACCCTCGCGGAAGTAACACTTACGGACAAAACTTCGTGAAGAGTATTCTTGGCGACTACGGGAACCACGATTTTGACGACTTAATGATGGGGGTAGACTATATCTTAGAAACACATCCTGAAGTTGATGAGGACCAATTATACGTTGCTGGAGGAAGTTATGGTGGATTCATGACAAACTGGATTGTAACGCATACGAGGCGCTTCCGTGCCGCCGTCACACAACGTTCTATCAGCAACTGGATTAGCTTCTACGGCACAAGCGACATTGGACCATTCTTCGTGGAAAAACAATTGCTTGATGACATTCACAATCCACAACGCCTATGGGAAATGTCACCAGTGGCTCATGCCAAAAACTCAAAAACGCCATTACTTGTCTTACACGGACAAAGTGACTTACGTTGCCCACAAGAGCAAGGGGAGCAAATGTATATGGCCATGCGTAAAAACAATGTGCCTACAAAAATGATTCTCTTCCCTCAGTCTAGTCACGGGCTCTCTCGTTCAGGATTCCCAAATCTACGTCAAGAACGTCTAAAAGCTATTACCGACTGGTTTGAGGAATATTCAAAATAGGATGAATACGGGGGTGAATTTCACTCCAAATAGAGTAGATTGGTTGACGAATTAGAGGGAATACGGTATTCTACTAAAAGGAAAATTTAATAGCTACCTGTAAGGGGATATGTGTTGACAGATTCTCTATTATTTGGTAGACTATTGGAGTTGAGAAAACAAGCAGAAGCATCCCGCTTCTCGCCTAAGTTGACAAGGGTCCTTGGGCTGATAGGAAATGTTCAAGTTTTAAAAAGACATTGGCAGCGGGAGTATTCTATTACTTCCGTTGCTTTTTTGCTTTTTTTCTCTCAAAATTTCTTGGAGGTGAATATCATAGCAAAAGATATGATGGTCAATGATGGAATTCGCGCTCGTGAGTTACGTGTTATTGACAATAACGGTGAACAAATTGGTGTTCAAACGAAAAACGATGCTTTACGTTTAGCAGAACAAGCTGGACTTGATCTAGTATTAGTTTCGCCAAACGCAAAACCACCAGTTGCCAGAATCATGGATTATGGTAAATATCGTTTTGAACAGCAGAAAAAAGAACGAGAAGCTCGCAAAAACCAAAAAGTCATCAATATCAAAGAAGTGCGTCTAAGCCCTACGATTGATGAGAACGACTTTAATACGAAGTTAAAAGCAGCGATCAAGTTCCTTGAAAAAGGTGATAAAGTCAAAGCAAGCATTCGCTTCAAAGGTCGTGCCATTACTCATAAAGAGATTGGCCAAAAAGTTCTCGAGCGTTTAGCAGAACAAGTTTCTGAAATCGCGACAGTTGAACAAAAGGCTAAAATGGACGGACGAAGCATGTTCTTGATGTTAGCACCTAAGAATGATAAGTAAAAAAGTAACAGGAGGAAAGTCTCATGCCAAAACAAAAAACACACCGTGGTTCAGCTAAACGTTTCAAACGTACAGGTGGTGGAGGATTAAAACGTTCTCAAGCCTTCACAAGCCACCGTTTCCATGGCAAAACTAAAAAACAACGTCGTCACTTGCGTAAACAAACAATGGTTCACGCTACTGACATCAAACGTATTAAACAACAATTAAGTCAAATGCGTTAATTCAGCACGCAAACTATTACATTTTCAAGCCAGTCGCAAGAGACTGATAGACCAAGGAGGAATTAATTATGCCACGTGTTAAAGGTGGAACAGTTACTCGTCGTCGTCGTAACCGCGTTTTAAAATTAGCTAAAGGTTACTACGGAGCGAAATCAAAATTATTTAAAACAGCTAAACAAGCAGTCATGAAATCATATATGTATGCTTACCGTGACCGTCGTCAAAAGAAACGTGACTTCCGTAAATTATGGATCGCACGTATCAATGCGGCAGCTCGTTTAAACGGATTAAGCTACAGCAAATTAATGCACGGCTTAAAATTAGCTGGTATCGAAATGAACCGCAAAATGTTAGCTGACTTAGCAGTTAACGATGCAGCTGCTTTCACAGTATTAGCAGACAAAGCTAAAGAAGCATTAGCAAAATAATTTTATTTTCTAGATAATAGATCCACATTTGAGCCCCGTTAAACTCAATGTGAAGAATACCAAGAAAGAAATTGGAGGAAACAATCGTGCGTACAACATACATGGCAAAAGCTAGCACTACAGAACGTAACTGGGTTGTTATCGACGCTACTGATGTGCCATTAGGACGTCTTTCAGCTGTTGCAGCAAGCATTTTACGTGGAAAAAACAAACCAACATTTACACCTAACGTTGATACAGGTGATTTCGTAATCATCATCAACGCTGACAAAGTTGCCTTAACAGGTAAAAAAGCAACTGATAAAGTTTACTATCACCACTCAAACCACCCTGGTGGATTGACTGCTCGTACAGCTGGTGAATTACGTGCTAACAACTCTCGTAAATTAGTTGAATTATCAATCAAAGGCATGTTACCTAAGAACTCATTAGGTCGTCGTCAATTTACTAAATTACATGTTTACGGTGGAGCTGAACATCCACATGCTGCACAACAACCAGTAGCAGTAGACATCCAATCACTAATCTAAGGAGGAAAAAGCATTGGCTCAAGCACAATACCGCGGCACTGGACGCCGTAAAAACTCAACTGCCCGTGTTATCTTAGTACCAGGGACAGGAAACATTACAATTAACAAAAAATCAATCGAAGAATACATCCCATTTGCTTACTTACACGAAGTAATCAAACAACCTTTAAACTTAACTGAAACTTTAGGTTCATACGACGTTTTAGTGAACGTTAACGGTGGTGGATTCACAGGTCAATCAGGAGCTATCCGTCACGGAATCGCTCGTGCATTATTAACAGTTGACCCTGACTTCCGTGGAGTGTTAAAAGCTGCTGGCTTATTAACACGTGACCCACGTATGAAAGAACGTAAAAAACCAGGCTTGAAAAAAGCTCGTAAAGCATCACAATTTAGTAAACGTTAAAACTTATTTAAACTTATTGAAAGCATTTCGTATCAAAAATACGGGATGCTTTTTCTGTTCACCCCAAATTTTTGTAACTAGGTGATACTTGAAATTAATACAAATTTGGTTGTTTTTGATAAATCTAAGCAACACTAAATGATGAAGTGAAAGGGGATGAATCTTTGATAGTATTCATTTATTGTGAAATATGATATATTTATTAATTAGATGGATGAATACTTCTAGAGTTAAATATAGCATAATAGGGACAGACTTTTTGGTTTATTTTTGTTTGTAGTCGGATTATGAAAGAATATCCAATATTATGCGATAAGATAGAATGTTACAAAAAAGAAAGGGGATGCAATCCGATGAAGAAAGACAGATTAATTGTATTGACAGATGCTGTTCTAGCAATTATTATGACCATCTTGATTTTAGAGTTAGAAAAACCAACAACACCAAGTCTTGAAGCTTTTTGGGATTTACGGCAA
>CALIJD010000321.1 GCA_938017885.1 uncultured Granulicatella sp. | reverse complement strand
ACGTGAGACAAACCGTTAAAATTGGTGCCTGGGTTACCAATAAACGTTCTAGCGGAAAAATCGCATTCTTACAATTGCGTGATGGAAAAGCTTATTTCCAAGGAATTGTAGTGAAAGCTGATGTAAATGAAGAAACTTTTGAATTAGCAAAAGGATTAACTCAAGAAAGTTCTGTATTCGTAACAGGTGTTGTACAAGAAGATACTCGTTCTAAATTAGGATATGAGTTATTAGTAAAAGACATCGAGTTAATCGGTGAGAGTCATGAATACCCAATTACTCCAAAAGAGCATGGTACTGACTTCTTAATGGACCACCGTCATTTATGGTTACGTTCAACAAAACAACATGCCATTATGGAAATTCGTAACGCGATTATTTACGCATCATACGAGTTCTTTGATAAAAATGGATTCATTAAATTCGATAGTCCAATTCTTTCAGGAAATGCGGCAGAAGATTCTACAGAATTATTCGAAACGGATTACTTTGGAGAACCAGCATTTTTAACACAATCTGGTCAATTATATTTAGAAGCTGGAGCAATGGCATTTGGTCGTGTATTCGACTTTGGGCCGGTATTCCGTGCAGAAAAATCTAAAACTCGTCGTCACTTAACAGAGTTTTGGATGATGGATGCGGAGTATTTATACTTAACACATGACGAGTCATTAGACTTACAAGAGGCATACGTTAAAGCATTAATTCAAGGCGTACTAGACCGTGCACCTCATGCATTAGAAACTCTTGAACGTGACACTGAATTATTGAAGAAATATATTAGCGAACCGTTCAAACGTATCACATACGATGAAGCGATTGATTTGTTACAAGCGCACGAAAATGACGAAGATACAGGTTACGAACACTTAGAACACGGTGATGACTTCGGTTCACCACATGAAACATGGATTTCAAACCACTTTGGTGTTCCAACATTCGTCATCAACTATCCAACCGAAATTAAAGCTTTCTATATGAAACCAGTTCCTGGAAATGAAAGTCGTGTATTATGTGCGGACTTACTTGCTCCGGAAGGATATGGGGAAGTTATCGGAGGAAGTGAACGTGAAACGGACTACGAGAAATTATTAGACAGAATTAAATCAAATGGATTAAATCCAGATGACTACGCATTCTACTTAGATTTACGTAAATTCGGTTCTGTGCCTCATTCAGGATTTGGACTTGGTCTAGAACGTATGGTAACATTTGTAGCTGGTACGAAACATATTCGTGAAGCGATCCCATTCCCACGTTTATTAAACCGTATTTACCCATAAATAATAAAATGAATATAAAAGAG
>CALIJD010000320.1 GCA_938017885.1 uncultured Granulicatella sp. | reverse complement strand
GCGCTTCAACAAACGCTTTGATAACAGATTCATCATCTAATAATGTAACTAACTCAGATAAGTTATTTAAGTGTTTTTCATTATTAGTTGATGCTAAAACGAAGAATAAATGTGGTTTGTAGTCAGCACCTGGTCCAAAGTCCACAGCTTCTTCAACGTTCATAAATGCTACAGCAGTATCATTTACCCCTTTGCCCTCTTGAGCATGTGGGATACAGATTTCTGGCGCAATTACGATGTAAGGTCCAAATTCATGAACATTACTAATAATGTAACCTGGGTATTCAGGTTCAATGATCTTTTGTTCTAATAAAGGTTGGCAAGCTTTTTTGATGGCTTCTTCCCATGATAGAGAACCTTTTTGGAACGAAAAGCGTCCATTTTCGATAATTTCTTTTAACATATGTTCCTCCTTGTGTTATTAAGAAATCGTATTCATTATAAAACTTTGGTAAAGCCTAGAGTGGGTTAGCTCTAGGCTTTCCAAATTTAATGAAAATATTATAAGAATGATGGGAATGGTACGTCATTCTCTACTGAGAATACATCGTCAAATCCACGGTAGAAGTTGAATTCTAATTTATCTTTGTCAGTTGGGTAAGTATATTTACCACCTACTTGCCAAATGAATGGTTTGAATTTGTATTCTAGGCGATCTTTTTTAAATTTCCAGATTTCTGTAATTTCTTTTGGATCTGCTTGGAAGTTCGCCCAAATGTCATAGTGAACTGGGATAACAACTTTCGCATTTAATGATTCAGCCATACGTAACATATCAACTGAAGTCACTTTATCAGTGATACCACGAGGGTTTTCACCGTAAGCACCTAAGCACACATCAATTTCATGTTCGTTCCCATGTTTAGCAAACATATTTGAATAATGAGAATCTCCTGCGTGATACAAGTTACCACCACTTGTTTTGAATAAGTAGTTAACAGCGATTTCGTCCATGTCTTGAGGCATTTTACCTTTAAGAACTTCACCGTCTTTAGCTGTAACTAAAGCTGTACGGTCAAATGCTTCTAAAGCAACGATTTCGATGTCTTTGATTTTAACTGAGTCTCCTGGGTGTACAACGATTGTACGTTCAGCAGGAACTCCCCAACCTAACCAAGTGTTTACTACTTCTTGTGGTCCAACAAATTTTGCTTCTGGACAGTTATTAGCAACTGCAGCAGCTGTGTTAATGTCTAAGTGGTCTGAGTGAATGTGTGTTACTACTAAAGCATCAACGTTTTTTACTTCAAACGGATCGATTACGAATGGTTGTGTACGTAAGTTTGGTTGTAAGTTTTGGCAACCACTCATACGTTGCATTTGGTGACCAGTTTTCATTTTTCCGTTGCCGTGGCTACGTTTACCAGTTCCACACCATAAGTCGCATAAGATGTTAGTGTTTTTTTCGGATTTTAACCAGATACCTGTACATCCTAACCACCACATAGCGAATGTTCCTGGTTTCACTTCTTCGCGTTCGATTTCTTCATTTAACCAAGTTCCCCATTCTGGGAAAGTAGATAAAATCCAAGATTCTTTTGTTACATCTTTGATATTTGCCATTATTATTCCTCCTTGGGATTATCCCCAAATACGTTTGATTTCCTCTTTAAATTCACGAGCAGATTGCGCTGGATTTTCAGTAGCGTAAATTCCGCGTCCTGCGATGAATGTATAAATCGGAATTCCTTCAAACACTTTTAATGTGTCTTTTGTTAATCCACCTGTAGCTGAAACTTTGAATCCCATATCGATTAAACGACGGATTTTGTTTAAATCAGATTCAGTCCAAGTAGCTCCTGCAAATAGAGCGTCACGGCTTTGGTGGAAGATTGCTTGGTCGATACCAGCATCTCTCCATTGTTGTGCTTGTTCGAAAGTCCAATCTCCGTATAATTCCACTTGCAAAGACTTTACTTCTTTGTTTGCAGCTTCCATAGTTGGAATTGTAGCGCAACAAATTACTGTCATCCAGTCTGCTCCAGCTTGGGCAACATTTTTAGCAACAGTTGTACCAGCGTCAGCACATTTTGTATCAGCAATGATTACTTTATCAGGAAAAGCACTACGTAAGCATTTAATTGCTTTATCTCCTTCATTCAAAAGTAAAATCGTTCCTGCTTCAATAATGTCTACTTCGTTTCCAACCGCAAGAGCATCTTTTAATGCATCTTCAATACGGTTGTGGTCTAAAGCAACTTGTAAATTAGGAATTGCCATATTGTCATTCTCCTTTTCTGTCTTGCTTTAAACAATCATAAAATCATAACGTCTTACGAAAATGATCATTTAAAAAGTTACGGTACCAATTCATGCTATTAGTATAGTATAAAGAATTTTGAGTTACAACCGTTTTCAAAGAACTAATCGAATAATCAGTTTTATGATTGTTTGCGTTTACTTTACGAACGTTTGGAAATAAGCAATATGGTTATGTATATAGGAAGAGTTCATAAAATTATATTATGAATTCTACGAAAATATCT
>CALIJD010000319.1 GCA_938017885.1 uncultured Granulicatella sp. | reverse complement strand
CAGAAACCGCTTTCGGATCTTCGTAAATAGTACGACCAACCATCATTGCGATGATCTCGTCCTTTGTAGTTTCTTTTGTATTTACAGTTCCAACATATTCCCCGTCCCTCATAACCGTTACACGGTCCGTAATACGGGCAATTTCGTCCATACGGTGAGAAATATAGATAATTCCTACACCTTTAGTACGTAAGTCATCAATAATTGCGAATAATTCATTAATTTCTGATTCTGTTAACGCTGCTGTTGGTTCGTCGAAAACAATAATCTTAGCATCCATTGACAATGCTTTGGCAATTTCAACCATTTGTTGTTTACCAACTGTTAAGTTTCCCACTTTTTCTTGTGGATTAATATCCAGTTTCAACAATTTGAATAATTCTTTTGCCTTTTTGTTTCCGGCATTATCATCAATGAACAATCCTTGATTGATTTCTTCACGACCGATGAAGATGTTTTGAGCCACTGTTAAGTGGTTCATCATATTCAACTCTTGGTGCACGATTACAATCCCATCGTCCATAGCCTCTTTTGGCTTAGAATATTCTACTTGTTTTCCGTTATAGTGAATCGTTCCTTCGTTCGCGCCGTAAATACCTGTCAATACTTTCATTAAAGTGGATTTACCAGCCCCGTTTTCACCCATTAGCGCGTGTACTTCACCTGCTCTTAGGTCAAAGTCTACACCTTTTAAGGCTTTTACAGGTCCAAACGATTTCACAATTCCCTTCATTTCAAGAATAACTGGATTACTCATGCATTTCACCTACCTGTTCCAGTTTTGTAATACGCTCTTTCAGCGTTTCTATTTGTTCTTGTTGATTTACAATGATGTTCACAACTTCTAGCAGCAAGTGGCTGTTCATAAAATGATCTTGCGCATGAACGGAAAGAAGTGTAGGGCTATCTCCCTCGCCTCTAATTTCTTGCTGAATCATTTCTGTTTGAACATTATGCGCTTCAACTCCTTTAACTCTTGCTTCATCAAGGAGGCTTCTTGCAGATGAAATATCACCTGCAAGAGCACTCTTAACGGATTGCATTGCTAAAGTTGTTACTTTGCTACTTTTGACAATTAGTTGCATCAATCGTTGCGTATCTGCTTTTATTGTCTCGCTCATTGGCTTAACCTAATAATTCAATCGCTTGTTTTAGAACTTCTTCTCCGCGCATGTTTTCAAAGTCATCGTCTGAAATTACAGCAACTGGAACATGAAGTGAAGCTTTTGCTTTTTCTTCTAAATAAGCTAATTGAGGTCCTAATAATAAGACATCAATATTTTTTAGAGTATCAATCCCAGTAATCCCTACTGAGTAGAATGAGTAATCTAATTTATCACGGTAAATCACTTCTTGAATGCGTTCAACGAGCATACTTGTTGTTAATCCACCGACACAGGCTAAAATAATTGTTTTTGTCATTTTAGTCTCTCCTTTCTCTTACTTATGGATAGGTCCTAATAATTGGCATGCACGGTAGTCAGCTGATTCTAAATCTTCTGTTCCGAATAATGACCAGTTCTTAGGTCTGAAGATATCTTCTTCAGCAACGTTATGCATATTTACAGGGATGCGTAACATTGAAGCAAGAGTGATAAGGTCAGCACCAATATGTCCATAAGTGATAGCACCGTGGTTTGCACCCCAGTTATTCATTACATCGTATACTGACTTGAATGCGCCTTTACCTGTTAAGCGAGGAGCAAACCAAGTTGTTGGCCAGCCTGGATCTGTACGGTTATCCAATGTATGGTGTACATCTTCAGGTAATTCAAGTGTGTATCCTTCTGCGATTTGTAATACAGGTCCAACGCCTTTCAATAAGTTCAAGCGAACCATTGTCACAGGCATGTTTCCTTTAGATAAGAAGCGAGTTGAGTAACCGCCACCACGGAAGTATTCGCGGTTTGCTGCTGGGAAGTCAGTATTTGCAAGCATTGCATCTACTTCACTTTGTTCTAATTCCCAGAATGGTTTAATCACTGGCTCACCGTTTCTTGTAGCTTGACCAGTACCATCTAATGTACAAGAACCAGAGTTGATTAAGTGTAAGAATCCATTTTCAGCATGGCCTTCAAGTTTATGTCCTGTTACACGTTCAACCGCTTCTGGACTCCAGTAAGTACGAACATCCGCAAAGATTTGTGGAGTGTTTGTTAATAAGTAGTTGAATAGCATTGATACACCGTTTAACGCATCATTTTCAGTTGCGAAGATGTATGGTCTGCGAATTCCGTTCCAGTCAAATTGAGTGTTTAGGAATGTTTCCATGAAGTCTCCGTTAGGGAAGTGGTCTGTCCATTGACGTTGACCTTGGAATCCTCCCACAAGAGCGTAGTGACCAACCGCTTCTTCTTCGAAGCCTAGTTCAGCAAGTCTTGGGTTTCCAATCATTAGGTCACGTCCAATTAAGAACATCTTAATCACGAATTCCCATTGTTTATCTTTTTCTTCACGGCTCAAAACAAGGTCTTCACGGTTGTGGTCGAATCCTTCTTTAACGTTTTCTTTCACCCATTGAAGCGCACGTTCGAATTCTTCGTGATCATAAATGCCACGGTCGATACGGCGAGTAAATTCTGTCATATCTACTGATTCATTACGCATTCCTAAGTATTCTTGGAAGAAGTTAGGATCTACGATTGAACCACCGATACCCATTGATACACTACCCATTGATAAGTAAGCTGTATCTCTCATTAAACCTGTAGCAAGAGCTGCTCTTGCGTAACGTAAGATTTTTTCTTTAACGTCTTCAGGAATTTCTGTATCTGTAGCTTCTTGTACGTCTTTACCGTAAATTCCGAATGCTGGAATTCCTTTTTGAGCATGAGAAGCAAGAACTGCTGCTAAATATACAGCCCCTGGTCTTTCAGTTCCGTTGAATCCCCAAATAGCATGTGGAATATCAGGAGACATATCCATTGTTTCACTACCATAGCACCAGCAAGGTGTTACTGTAATCGTTGCACAAACGTTTGATTTTTTGAATAGTTCGTGAGATGCTGCTGCTTCTGGTACACGACCAATTGTTGATGGTGAAATCACACATTCAACCGGTTGTCCATCAGGATATTTCAATGTGGACTCGATTAAAGCAGCGACACTCTTCGCCATATTCATTGTTTGAACTTCTAAAGACTCGCGAACTCCTTGGCGACGACCGTCAATAGTTGGGCGAATCCCAATGCGTGGATGTTGAATCATTTTTGTTCCTCCTATTCTTCTACACTTCACGAACCGTTCCGTCAGGATTGTATTTCTTGTATCCTGGGTGGCGTCCTGTAACTTTGTAGTTTTCGCGCATCTTGAACATTTGCTCTAATTTTTCTCTTGAGATTTCTTTTTCTTCAATGCCTTTTGTTAGTAATAACATTCTTCCGTGGAATGTTGATTTAGCCACGAGTTCTAATGTTTCCATTCTGTAGTATGCTGTAATCACATCACTACCCACTGTTAATGCACCATGGTTTTCAAGTAACATCACGTCGTGTTCTTGTAAGTATGGTGTAATCGCATCTGGAACTTCCATTGTTGAAGGAACCCCGAATGGTGTAATTGGAATTGAACCGATAACAATCGCACTTTCAATTAGTGAATAAGTATCTAATGGAATATGCGCTAATGTAAAACCAGTTGCAATTGGCGGATGAGCATGAACAACAGATTTCACATCATCACGTTCTTCATAGCAGCGAATATGCATTTTAATTTCGCTTGAAGGACGATATCCTTCGTTGGCTTCAATTACTTCTCCTTTCATATTTAATTTAACGAGTTTTTCAGGAGTGATAAAACTCTTACTGATACCTGTTGGTGTTGCGATGATGGTATCCTCATCAATACGAACTGAGACATTTCCGTCATTTGCAGCTACCCATCCTAGTTGCCACATTTTATGACACACATCACAAATTTGTTCGCGTACTACTTGTTCATCAAAAGTCATAGTATCATCCCTTTCTGATTAATATATTAGCAACTGAAGAAAGCGGATACAATACGTGGATGAACTATTGAACATCCTTCAAGTATTGTGCTATAATTTGTTCATAAATGTTCAAAAACGTTCAACTAGGAGGTTTTATTATGGTATCTTTAGAGCGAATGTCTCGTATTATGGACATTCTCACCAAAAGGAAAATCATCTCTACCTTCCAACTGGAAGCGTTGATGTATTGCTCCACCTCTACATTGAGGCGTGACCTGATTAAATTGGAAAAAGAAGGAAAAATCATTCGATCTCATGGCGAAGTTCGACTTGTTACTACAAACAATATTGAATACGCTTACGATAGCAGAAGCCATGAAGAAACTCAGGGAAAACAACAAATAGCGGAAACAGCCTCCACTTTTTTAACGGATAACCAATCGATTTTTATCGATAGTTCATCCACGTGCGCCACACTCGCTCCTCACTTAGGAACTCTTCAGAATTTACGTGTGATTACAAATGGAATCGAAATTGCACGTAAGTTGAACAATTATGAAAATATAACTTTGTTCTTCTGCGGGGGACATATCGGCTATGGAACAAACTCGGCTTTGGGAGATTTTGCGACGGGTTTTATCAATAATTTCCATGCTGATATTTGCTTTATGAGCTGTCGAGGGCTTGACCGTTTCGCTGCTTATGAGGCTAATCATAGTCAAGCACTTTTTAAGCAACAGATGATTGCAAATTCTGATGTTGCTGTACTACTTGCGGACCACTCAAAGTTTAATACGAGTCATTACTTCAAGTTATCTAATTACAATGCTATTGACTATATTGTAACCAATCAAGCTCCTGTCGAATCCTTTCAAGATACGGTGGGCGCTCAATGCGAGATTCTTTGGTAACAATAGAAAACAAAGAAAAATACATGAATCCAATTGAACATTTTGAAAGAGAACTATCTTCATCTCAAGTTAGTCATATTTATAGTTATCTCTTAAATAGAAAAAACGCGCTACAATTGTAGCGCGTTTTTGTTTACGATGATTATGCTTTTAATTCTTCTGTTAAGCTTTCTAATTGGTCTACTAAATGGCCAACATAAGCAATCGCTTGTTTCAATGGTTCATCTGTGGATACATCGCAACCAGCATGAATCGCTAAGTCTTTGGCAGACATGCTTCCACCTTTAGACAATGTATCTAACCATACTTTAGCGTGTTCAGGATTCTCTTCGATTTGGTTGGCAATTGCAGTACCGATTGTAAGCCCTGCTGAATACGTATATGGATATAATCCCATGTAATAGTGCGGTTGACGCATCCAAGTTAATTCTGCACCTTCATTGACAACTAAGCTGTCTCCGAAGAATTCTTGCATCACTTCTTTTTTCACATTTGATAATACATCCGCGTTCAACATTTCGTTATTATCAATCATCTTGTAAATACGATCTTGGTACACAGCTTCCATATAATGCGTTACCATGTTGTGGAAGTACGTACGGCTAATCATATTACTGATCACCCAACGTTTGAAACGAGCGTCTGTACTTGTTTTAAGTAAGTAATTTGAAACAATGACTTCATTACATGTTGAAGGAGCTTCAACGAAGTATAATGAACATTCGTTATTTAAAATCGATTGATGTTTCCCTGTTGACATAAAGTGGTATGCATGTCCTAATTCGTGCGCTAACACGAATACTTCGTTCATTTTACCAGTCCATGATAATAGAATAAATCCGGCAACGTTAGGAACAGTCGCACAGAATCCACCCGTACTCTTACCGATGTTTTGTGGGAAGTCAGTCCAGCGTTTGTCATAACTTTCATCAATCATCGCTTTATAGTCTTCGCCAAGAATGCCTAAAGCTTTCTTCAAGTACTCGCGAGATTCTTCAATCGTCATATCCACTTCGAATTCTGGATCCAAGTTGATTTTTGCATCCATAAATTGCATATCAGAAATGCCGTGCTCTTTCGCTAATAATTTAATGTAGCGTTGCATATGAGGAGCTAGGTCTGTCATCAGCATGCGAATTTGACGGTCGTATAATTCACGGTCTCCATCTTGTTCGTCCAATAAGTAGTCAATGACACTATCGTAACCACGCATCGTTGCCATCATCTTTTCTTTTTTCAATTGAGAAATGTATTCATTGGCAACGGTATTTTTGTACGCGTTCAATGTTTTGTAGAAGCTCTTAGCCGCAGCGCGACGCACTTCTTTGTCCGCATCCATTTCATGCAAGTTTTCGTATAATACAAAGCTATTTTCAAGTGTCTTCCCATTTGCTTCAAATGACTCGAATTGCATATCTTCGTGTTTTGTTACTTCATATAATTGGTAGAAGCCTGGTAAACTACTTAAGTTTGATAAGACTTGTTCTGCATCTTTAGAAAGCGTATGTTTCTTTTGGCGAATCACTTTTTCTACAAAGT
>CALIJD010000318.1 GCA_938017885.1 uncultured Granulicatella sp. | reverse complement strand
TCTGTTTTCGATAATGCAGATTCTCCTAATACAACTGCAAGTTCTTTAGCTTGTTTACCAGTCGCATAAGCCGCGAACAATTGGTTCATCGTTGGTGCGTGGTCCTTACGAGTCTTTCCTTCACCTGAACCTTTATCTTTTAGACGAGATAATGAAGGTAGTACATTAATTGGAGGTTGAATCCCTTGTTTATCAAGAGCACGGTCCAAAATGATTTGTCCTTCTGTGATGTATCCTGTTAAGTCAGGAATTGGGTGAGTAATATCATCTTCAGGCATTGAAAGGATTGGAATTTGAGTTACCGACCCTGGCTTCCCAACGATACGTCCTGCACGTTCGTAAATTGTCGAAAGGTTTGTATATAAGTAACCTGGATATCCACGACGTCCTGGAACTTCACGACGAGCCGCTGAAATTTCACGAAGCGCTTCACAGTAGTTGGTCATGTCTGTCATGATAACCAGTACGTGCATTCCTTTTTCAAACGCTAAGTACTCAGCTGTTGTTAATGCGATTTTTGGAGTCGCAATACGTTCAATCGCTGGGTCGCTTGCTAAGTTTAGGAACATCACTGAACGGTCAATCGCCCCTGTCTTACGGAAGTCTTCCATGAAGTATTCCGCTTCGTCGAAGGTAATCCCCATTGCAGCAAATACTACCGCGAATTTTTCGTCGCTGTTTAATACAGTCGCTTGACGTGCGATTTGGGCTGCTAACTCTTTGTGTGGAAGCCCTGAACCAGAGAATACTGGTAATTTTTGTCCACGAACAAGAGTGTTCAAGTGGTCAATCGCAGAAATCCCTGTTTGAATAAATTCATCCGGATAGTCACGAGAAACTGGGTTAATCGCTTGTCCGTTTACGTCTAAAGTCGCTTCTGGAAGGATTTCGGGGCCATTATCCATCACGTTCCCCATCCCATCGAAAATACGACCAATCATATCTTCAGATACGTTTAATGATAATGGTTTACCACGGAAACGTACTTTTGTATCACGAATGTTAATGCCGCTTGGTCCTTCGAAAATCTGAACCATCGCTTTATCTTCGTTTACTTCCAGTACTTGTCCATGACGTAATTCACCATTTTGTAATTGGATTTCAACCAACTCATCATATTTAACGCCTTCGACTTGTTCAACCATCATTAAAGGGCCAACAACTTCACTAATCGTACGATACTCTTTAAGCATGTGTCATCCCTCCATGTTGAATTGTTTTTTCGATATCTGATTTAATTTGAGCTTTAATTTCTTCAAAACGTGCAATTTCAGCTTCCGGAATATATTTAGAACGAGCAATACGGTCACGCACTTCTTCTGTTCCGTCCATAATTTCCGCATAGTAAGAACCCAGTTTCATCGCATTACGAGCTTCTTTTTCAAACGTTAAGATAAGCTCTAACATGCGATATTGTTTTTCGCGTGATGTAAATGTATCGACATCATCAAACGCGTTTTGTTGCAAGAAGTCTTCACGAAGAGATTTCGCAATCGTCATTGTTAAACGGTCACGTTCAGATAATGATTCCAGACCTACTAAACGAACGATTTCTTCTAAGCTTGCTTCTTCTTGTAATGTGTTCATTGCATGTTGAACAAATTCAGACCAGTTCGAATGCACATTCTCATCCATGTATTTACCCACTTCTGGATCATACAATGAGTAAGAAGTTAACCAGTTCATAGATGGGAAGTGACGTTTTTGCGCCAATGTTGCATCTAACCCCCAGAATACTTTCGCTACACGCAATGTATTTTGTGTGACTGGTTCTGATGTGTCTCCCCCTGGAGGTGATACGGCACCAATGGCTGTAATGGTACCTTCACGACCTTCGCTTCCTAGTGTTTCAACACGTCCTGCACGTTCGTAGTATTCTGCGATACGGCTTCCTAAGTAAGCTGGATAACCTTCGTCCCCTGGCATTTCTTCTAGACGTCCAGACATTTCACGGAGTGCTTCTGCCCAACGTGAGGTTGAGTCCGCCATAATAGCTACGTTATATCCCATATCACGGAAGTATTCCGCAATGGTGATTCCTGTATAAATAGACGCTTCACGGGCCGCTACCGGCATGTTAGAAGTGTTGGCGATTAAGATCGTACGTTCCATGATGGATTCGCCAGTTGTTGGGTCAATCAATTCAGGGAATTCGTTCAATACGTCTGTCATTTCGTTTCCACGTTCACCACAACCTACGTATACTACGATATCCACGTCAGCCCATTTTGCGATTTGGTGTTGCACCACTGTTTTACCAGCTCCGAATGGTCCCGGAACAGCTGCTGCTCCCCCTTTTGTTACTGGGAAGAAAGTATCGATAACACGTTGTCCTGTTAACATTGGAACTTCCGTATTTTTCTTTACTTTATATGGGCGACCACGACGTACTGGCCAACGTTGAATTAAGTTGAAATCACGTACGCCTGATTCTGTTTCGATTTGGTATACTGTATCTTCAATTTTGAAGGTTCCAGCTTCCACTTTTACTAATTTACCTTTAACACCATATGGCACCATGATTTTATGTTGTACAACTTTTGTTTCTTGTACATAACCAATAATGTCTCCGGCTTCTACTTCTTGACCAACTGTAGCATTAGGAACGAATTCCCACTCTTTTTCACGGTCTAGAGCGTCCACGTTTGTTCCGCGGACTAAAAAGTCACTTTGTGATACTTCTTTAAATTTATTGAGGGGACGTTGAATCCCATCAAACATTTGAGATACAATCCCTGGCGCTAATTCAACAGATAATGCTTCCCCTGTTGTTTCGACGGGTTCTCCTGGTCCAATTCCTGAAGTTTCTTCATATACTTGAATGGATGCGATATCTTTACGCATTTCGATGATTTCACCGATAAGGCCTAGATGACCCACACGACAAATATCTTGAATATTCGCATCTTCCATTCCTTCAGCAGTCACAAGAGGACCTGATACTTTTACGATTCTTCCGATCTTCACTGAGGTACCTCCCTTAGTTTAGTGATTGGTTGGTTATAAGATATTTTGTCCAACCGCTTTTTCAACATTTTCTTGAATTCTTGATTTTCCAATTCCTAAAGATCCTTTATGGTTTGGAATGAGGATGATGGCTGGTGAAATTTCTGCATCATAACGACGAATCGTTTCCGGAATTTGACTAGCAATAGCTTCCGTTACATAAATAATCCCAAATTTCTCTCCAGCAAGTTCATCAATCGTCTTTCGTGCACTTTGCGCTTCATGGCAAGGATACACGTCAAACCCTAAAATTTTAAAAGGAAGGATGGAATCTTTGTCGCCTACTACGGCAATTTTATGAGACATAAACTGGTCGCATCCTTTCTCTTAATTGTTCTTCAGTAAACTCATTGTCCACACCAACCAGTAATAGACGGAGATTTTTGACTTCCATCTCTAACGCATGAATATACGCAAGACAAGGCAGCGGTCCAAATGGTTCAAAAGTCGCTTCTTCTAGAATGTGATAAATCAATTCTTCTTTTAATAATTCCAATGCAAAGACTGGATGTTCTTCCTGTTCTAAAATCGCCACAATCTTGTCATAGTATGGAACATGACGATAAAGGTCAATAAGAGCCTCTGTGCCCTTTTCAAGCACTTTGTCGATTAATAATGTTTTGTCAACTGTTCCTTCGCTTGACAACACCCCAATTAAGAAGGAGCGCGATTGTTTTTGCTTCGCGGCACGGATTAAGATGGTGATATTTTCCAAATCAATCATAATGTTCACGATTTGATGGATGACCTCTTGATTCATGGTACGGTCGATGAGTCGAAGATGTTTGAAATAGTAGCGATCCATAAATACATCGGCAGCTTCTAAGCGGCCAAAGTTTTCAAAATCTGCATACGCTTCACGAACACCTTCAATCATAATGTCTGGTACATCAAGTGAATCTTGAGTTTCGACTAATTGATTTAAGGTTTCGAAAGAATAACGTCCTAACGGAACACATAAATGCTTTAAGTCTTTTCCAGAGAACTTCGATTTCAGAAGAACTTTTAAATTATGGTAAGTGTAACGAATCGAGAACACATCAAGGAGTGATGCATCTGGAATGAGTTCTAATACCTCATCATAGTTGCGCTTCAAATGGGCATCTAAGACTGGATCGAACTGTCTTGATTCGAGAACTTCTTGTACATCTACCTCATAACTTGTCTTTTGCAAGGCTTCTAATGCTTGTTGTAAGGATTTAGATACGAGAATCCCATTCAATTGTTCCTTGGACAGTAATTGCTGTTCAAGAATACGAACGGTCGTATTCACTCCTGAATAGGCTAAATCATTCATTCCATCCCTCCTTACCCAATGAATGCTTTTCTAGCTAAGATAGGTGAATATTCTTCTTTTAAATCTTCAATTAATGCTTCGAATAAATAGTTATATTCGATACCTTCTTGTTTCAACACAAATCCTGCTTTCTTTGGAAGAGCTACTTCGTCAATATTAACGAAATCAAATTGCGAAGTTAACGCATGTTTGTCGTCATCGCTTAAACGAGAAACAGTGTCTTCTCCAAAAGTTAGTGTGGTTTGTTGTTGTTTTGGTAATTTGCGAATAGCTGACTCGATAAAGAGACGTAATGTTTCCCCACTCCAGGTTGACATTACTTGTAGAACGTCCTCAAATACACTCTCAAGAAGTTCACGTTTTACGCGCAAGACTTCTTTTTTACTTGCGTTCAAAATAGTCTGTTGCTCTTTTTCGTATTGTGATTTTGCTTCTTGTTTTAATGCAGTTTTCTTCGCCATTTCTTGTTGCGAATATTGTGCATTCATTTGATTGATGCGTTCTTCTTGTTCTTTAGTAGCAACCTCAATTCGCTGCTTTGATTCTTTTTCTAAATCCGCTAGAATAAGTTGTTTTAGTTGCTCTAAATCTTTCAAGAATACCCCTCCTCTTAACCTTTGTTAATGATAATTAAGATAGAAGCAAGTAATCCTAAGATTGCGTAGGTTTCAACCATTGCGGCAAAGATAATCCCTTTAGTAGATTCTTCAGGTTTTTTCGCTAAGATTTGTACACCTGCTGCTGCTACTTTACCTTGGGCAATCCCTGAGAATAAACCAGTGAATGCGATTGGTAAAGCTGCCATGAATAAGTATAAACCAGCTGCTAAAGTCATTGAAGCTGACATGTTAATCATGATGAAGAAGGCAACGATGAATCCGTAGATCCCTTGTGTACCAGGTAATAGTTGTAAGATTAATGCTTGAACGAATTTTTCAGGTTGTTCTTTAATTAAGGCAGCTGCTGCTTCACCGGCAATCCCTACCCCTTTTGATGATCCAATCCCTGAGAAGATAATGGCAATTGCCATCCCTAGAGCAGCAAAGATTTGCCCTCCACCATTTTCAGCGAAAAATGTTAACCAGTTTGTCATAATTTTATTTCCTCCATTTATTCTGATTTTTGATGTTTTATATCAATATACTTTTCATAAGTTTTGAATGGTTTTAGTGCACGACCTCCACCTTCATAGAACTTACCAAAAAATTCTACGAACTGAAGACGTAACCCGTGAACATATGCTCCTAGGAATGAAAGGAAAATATTCAATCCGTGCAACGCAATGATAAGAATAATCCCTGCAGAGAAGCGTGCAACTGGTGGTAAAAATCCAACCAACATATTAAACGCACTTGCAATACTTCCTCCTGAAACGGCTAATGCCATTAAACGGGTATAACTAACGATATCTGCTACATATCCACTGATTCCATATAAATTGTAGAGCCCACTTGCTAATCCGCCCCATTTATTATCACTAGTTAGTACGGTGACAACTACAATTCCAATGGCTGCAATAATCGAAATCGAAGATCCAATCGTTGCTATCCAAGAAATATTGAGTACCATTCCACCAACTACATACAAAATAAGACCCGTTAAAATCGCAAGCCAACCAATATGACTTGTGTAGGCATCGGTATAGGCTTTCTTCTTAAGATTAGAATAGGCCCCCAGAGATAGTCCAACCATAATTTGAACGACACCGAATATAATTGAAAGAATCATAATCGTGATTAAGTCTTTCGATAATGATAATGGTTGGAATGGTAAATCTGCCCCGAAAGCTGAACCAAATACGATTCCCCATAACATTACTGGGTAGCTAAGTAAATGGAAAAACTTCAAGTTTCTACGCATTCCTTTATCAAAATGGAAAAGCTTCAATAGTAGAAAAGTACCTAGCCACAGCAAAGCTCCATATCCTAAATCAGCAGCCATCATCCCAAAGAATGCAAGGTAAAACGGTGCCGTAAATGGTGTAGGATCGAGTTCTCCATATTTTGGTAATCCATACATTTCTGTTAGATTTTCAAACGGTTGTAAGAATGCATTATTTTCTAACACAATCGGTA
>CALIJD010000317.1 GCA_938017885.1 uncultured Granulicatella sp. | reverse complement strand
GTCTCTTAATCGATCAAGCTGATCTTCAGAAAGTTTGTAGTAAGATTTGGGTATCTCTTTCTGTTCTTCCATTCTAAAATTTCTCCTTTTTTAACAATATCCCTTTTACAGATTTTTTAAGACAAATCGTAGTCTAATCGTAACTCCTCTAAATGATATTTTAATGCCTTTACAGCATGCGGGATTTCTGCAGATGGAGTGTGTTCCCATTTCGCGAGCTCTTCATCCGCTCTTGCAATCACATCTTTCACGTCTCTTTTTTGGAGATACAACTGCAAGTAATATAAAAAGAGCATCATCATTGGAAGAACTACGATAATATAAGGTTCATATTTAACATATTCCAGAGCATACTTCACAGCGTATTGATTCCCTTCGTACCAAACTTGCAAGAAATGAAGGAATCCTCTTATTTTATAATTTAATGACCATATATTATAGATTTCGACAATCATTAAAATGTTAAAGAGTATCTTTGGAATATATCTATATGGTCGCACTTCAATCGTCTTTTCTTCCATACTAGATAAAAGCACGACTTCATTGACTAATTGTTCTAGTCTATCAATTCTTTTCTCTTCAAATCTTCTTTTCATCTTTTATTCCCCAAAATTTATTTACTTACCTTGTCATTGGTTACTTCTGTTTCTAACTTCAACTCTTCCATGTAGTACAGTAGTCTTTCCGCTTCTTCACTCATTGGAATCAGTGGATCTTGTTTGTATACAGAAATCTCTTCCTCGGCGAGTTCAGTTAACATCCCAAATTCTTGATAATAGGACTCTACCCTGAAATAATGAACCACATAAATGACCCCTATAATGAGGAGTAGCGTACCCATCCCTAGTAAAATCCCAAACAGCAAAAACGGCGGGAAAAAAAGCCCCATTAGAATAAAAGCTCCTCCCGACTCAAAGATGTCTGGATTCATAAGTAGCGAACCTACTAAGATAAATTCTAGTGCAAGAACGAGGCCTCTAGAGATTCTTCCATCCTGGGGAAGCTGATTCTCACTATTATTTTGCGTCATCACCGTTGTAAGCATTTCCCGCATCCGCGTTAATCGTCTTTGTCTAATCGCTTTTCTAAAAAATTTCATTTCGTATCTCCCTAAAACCCGAATTTATTCTTATAATCCTCAATAAGAAACTCCGCGTCTTCCATGTCATCGTCCATATCTATGCGGTTAGTTTCTTTTAAAATCGCCATGCTCTTCTGGAGCAGCACAATGAGTCCACTGATTTCTTTTTCATAAAATTTTTGTTTTAGAAAAAGGAGTAAGCACCAGAGGAAAAAGAGTGGAACGGCAAAAAACAAGCCTAAAAGCGAGATGGAAACAAATCCCGGCTCCTGAGCCACACGAGCGACGAGGGCCATTGTCGGTGCTTTGAAGATTTCGGACTTGATAAAGAAATAGCCTAGAAACCCCGTAATAAATCCAATCGTCGCCAGTTTTTGTTCTGCACGCTTTGGTTTCGCCTGTTTGAGGCCTGCTTCTTGCGTCAATGTGTCAGTCAAATAACGAAACTGCGCTAACTGTTGATTGGTAATTCGATTATGAAACGAAAACTTCATGGTCTTCTCCTCCTAGAACGATTCCTTTTTGTGCTAAATTCTCCACACATTCTTTGTAATACGCATCATCATGCTCTTTGTATAACGGACGCTTCCACGCACACGTCACAACTTCGGTATACGGTGGACACACTTTTCCCCGGTACGACGCCTCTTTCCATAGAGGAGTCACATTGTACCCACGGCGTTCCATTTCATCCATAATGAGCCTATGATATTGATAGAGCACATACGGAGAATACGTAAAGACATAGTCCACTGTCGCATGCTTCTTGCCCCAGCCATTTCCTCTCAGAACACAACATTCACGGTGTTGCCCCAAGAGTTGCGGACACGGGAGCTTTCCAATCAAGTCTTCATGCCATAATCTCATCCATCTTCCTCCTAAAATCCAAATCGGTCCTTATAGTCCGCCAACAGCACTTCTACATCTTCAATATCCTCTGCCAGTTCCGTACGCCCCTCTTCTCTCAAGCGAGCGACCACCTGCTCAGCAAAAGTCACTAAGTTTTTTAATTCTTGTTTTAAATCCTTTTGAATCCATAATATATCTAAAAATAAGACCAAATTGACACTAATCAAAATAAAGAGAACGGGAATTCCGATAGAAAACCAACCAAAGTGTTCCAACAATGTCTGAAACGGAACCCAAGTAAACGAACTCCGATAGAAAATGATGGCAAGTGCCAGCACGACAACCGTTGGCACAACAGGATTCCGTTCGATTCTTTCCGGAATCTCCTCTGTCATCTCTGCTTTCTCAGCTAAAAACTCAACGATTTCACGAAAACGACTAACCGTCTTCTTCGACAGAAAACTTCTAAACAACTGATTCACTGCCTTCCCCTTCCTGGAACATGCCTTTTTACTTTATTTCCCAATTATACCATCTCCGGCCCCACTTCGCCTACACCCCCATGAATTTATCGGATGATTAAGAAAATACCCTCCGCAACAAACTTTCCAGCACCCATCTCTCCCAGCACACACTCTTTCCAATGCACACACCTCGTTGTTTCACTTCCCAAGACCTGAAGGCAAGCTCTGCCATGTTCTGTCCCCCTCACAAGCCCCAAAAAGTAGCACCCTGCTCATTCCTAGCCCCGCACTCCATCAAAATGCACTCTCCCCCGTGCTTTCGAAGCAAAAAATAAAATCCATTGATTCAAAGCCGTATCGTTGGCTTAAAAAAGCCCTCGGGGACTCTATAGTGAGAATAGTAAAGAGAAAGCAACCGATGTGAAAT
>CALIJD010000316.1 GCA_938017885.1 uncultured Granulicatella sp. | reverse complement strand
AGAGAAATTAGGGCTACCAATTATTTGAATAATTTCATAATTGATCCTTTATTTTTATTTATGAAAATATAATGGAAATGCTGAAAATTTGCAAAGAAATATGAAATTATTGTTTTTCCTTTCAAAGGAAATTATGACGTCATATTTTTGTTTGACATTTGACGTTCATATTGACAAAAATTTTTTCGAAAGAATCTTAATTACAAGTCACATAAGGTGCAAGAATCGTTGATGTTATAAGCGTTATACATCTGCGGAACTAGAAAATAATGAACTGAAAATCAGTCTAAAGTCCTAGTGTTTTCATGTTGACTTAATTTGACCAATGTGTTAAATTATAAATGTGGTTAGCACTCGTCTTAGTCAAGTGCTAAAGAGAGGTGACTATGATGTTAACCAATAGACAATTGCTAATCTTACAATTAATCATACAATTATATACGGAAACTTTGGAGCCGGTCGGGTCGAAGAAGTTGATGGAAGTTGCAGAATTACCATTTAGTTCAGCGACGATTCGTAACGAGATGATGAAGCTTGAAGAGTTGGGATATCTTGAAAAGAACCATACCTCTTCTGGGCGAGTTCCTTCTAATAAAGGATATCGTTACTACATCGACAATATTCTACCTAGACAAAAGCAACCTGTTGCTTTAAGCGTTCGAAATCAAATTCGTGAAGTTTTCCAACAGTCAACATTAGAGATTCAAGATGTATTTCGTTTATCTGCTGACATACTAGCAACATTAACGAACTACACCGCAATTTCTTTTGGACCGGAAGTGAAAACTGCCACGTTATCGGGATTTAGACTTGTTCGCCTAAACCCAAATCAAGTGATGGCAATCGTTGTTATCAGTAATGGTTTGGTAGAAAATAAAGTCTATACAATTCCGGGAGCTATTGACGATAGTGATTTAGAAAAAGTGGTTCGCATCATAAATGATGAATTAATTGGAGTGCCCCTAGATATCGTTGCTAAACGATTAAAGACGGATCTTCCAATCCTTATGAATCGCTACATGAATTCACAAATTCAAATCGTCAAAGTAATTCAAGAAATGATGAATCGTTTCGAGAATGATCGAATGCATGTTGCAGGAAGAAGATATTTGTTAAATTACTTTGATCATCACGCTAATGTGGATCAACTCAAAGGAATTTATCAATTGATGGATGATCAGTCTAAGTTACATCAACTAGTAACCAATGATCATCAAGATATTCAAATTAGGCTCGGCTCAGAAATGGATCATCCGTTACTTGGTGACTTTAGTTTGGTAACAGCTAGTTACGAAACGCCAAACCAAGATACTGGAATGATTGCACTTCTTGGACCAAAGAATATGCCGTATTCGAATGTGTTATCAATTGTAAAAGGACTCAGGGAAGAGTTAGCAACCACGATAGAAGATTATTATCGTAACTTATAAAGTAAGGAGATGAAATCTTGGAAACAAACGAACAAAATATTAAAGAAGAATTAAATGAAGAAAATGTAGTGACAGATGAAACTCCTCAAGAAGAAGTTACTGAAGAAACGACAACAGAACTTTCGAATGAAGAGAAATTACAACAAGAAGTAGAAAGGTTAAACGATCAAGTGTATCGACTTTCTGCTGAAATCTCAAATATCCAAAAGAGAAATGCAAAAGAAAGACAAGACGCTGCAAAATATCGTAGTCAAAGTCTTGCACAAAACTTATTAAATGTGATTGATAACCTTGAGAGAGCAATCGCTTCTCCAAGTGAGTCAGAAGAAGCTCAAAACCTTAAGAAAGGTATTGAGATGGTGTATGAAGGGTTCCTTTATGCACTAAAAGAAGAAGGAATCGAAGAAATCGATGCTTTAAACCAACCGTTTGATCCAACCTTACATCATGCTGTTCAGACTGTTCCTGTTGAAGAAGGTCAAGAAGCAGACCGCGTGGTGCAAGTGTATCAAAAAGGTTATAAATTAAAAGATCGAGTATTACGACCAGCAATGGTTATCGTAGCACAATAAATAGACAAGTTTTAAAATAATAAATTTAATTAATAGGAGTGAATTAAATATGAGTAAAATTATTGGTATTGACTTAGGAACAACAAACTCAGCAGTAGCTGTTTTAGAAGGTAACGAAGCAAAAATTATTGCAAACCCAGAAGGAAACCGTACAACACCGTCTGTTGTAGCGTTTAAAAATGGAGAAATTCAAGTAGGTGAAGTTGCAAAACGTCAAGCTGTAACAAACCCAAATACAATTTCTTCAATTAAACGTCATATGGGTGAAACAGGATATAAAGTAGAAATCGAAGGTAAATCTTATACACCACAAGAAATTTCAGCTATGATTCTACAATACTTAAAAGGTTATGCTGAAGAATATCTTGGAGAAAAAGTTGAAAAAGCAGTTATTACAGTACCTGCATACTTCAACGATGCACAACGTCAAGCAACTAAAGACGCTGGTCGTATCGCTGGTTTAGAAGTTGAACGTATCGTTAACGAACCAACAGCAGCAGCTCTTGCATATGGTTTAGATAAAGTTGACCACGAAGAAAAAATCTTGGTATTCGACCTTGGTGGTGGTACATTCGACGTATCTATCCTTGAATTAGGTGACGGCGTATTCGACGTATTATCTACAGCTGGTGATAACCATCTTGGTGGGGATGACTTCGACCAAAAAATCATTGATTTCTTAGTAGAAGAATTCAAACGCGATAACGGTATTGATTTATCAAGCGATAAAATGGCTATGCAACGTTTGAAAGATGCTGCTGAAAAAGCTAAAAAAGACTTATCAGGTGTATCTCAAACTCAAATCAGTCTACCATTTATTTCTGCGGGTGCAGCTGGCCCATTACACTTAGAAGTAACGTTAACTCGTGCTAAATTTGATCAATTAACTGCTGATTTAGTAGAACGTACAAAAGAACCAGTTCGTCGTGCATTAGCTGACGCAGGTTTATCAGCTTCTGATATCGACCAAGTATTATTAGTTGGTGGATCAACTCGTATTCCAGCAGTTGTAGAAGCTGTACGTAACGAAACCGGTAAAGAACCTAACAAATCAGTAAACCCAGACGAAGTAGTAGCGATGGGTGCTGCAATTCAAGGTGGGGTTATCTCTGGTGACGTTAAAGACATCGTATTATTAGACGTAACACCATTATCACTTGGTATTGAAACAATGGGTGGCGTGTTCACTAAATTAATCGATCGTAACACTACAATCCCAACAAGTAAATCACAAGTATTCTCAACTGCAGCGGATAACCAACCAGCAGTAGACGTACACGTATTACAAGGTGAACGTCCAATGGCAGCGGACAACAAGACTTTAGGTCGTTTCCAATTAACAGACATTCCTGCTGCTCCTCGTGGTGTGCCACAAATCGAAGTAACATTTGATATCGATAAAAACGGTATTGTAAACGTGCGTGCAAAAGATTTAGGAACTGGTAAAGAACAAGCAATTACAATCAAATCTTCTTCAGGTTTATCAGATGAAGAAATCGAACGTATGGTGAAAGATGCAGAAGCAAATGCTGAAGCAGATAAGAAACGTAAAGAAGAAGTAGACCTTCGTAACGAAGTAGACC
>CALIJD010000315.1 GCA_938017885.1 uncultured Granulicatella sp. | reverse complement strand
GGGTGGGGTATTTACTTCCGTTAAAGAAATTTGAAGATTCAATTCAAAGGTAACAAAGAGGAAATCATCCTCTTATGACAAGAGAGAAGGAGGAATTGTATGGATCGTAAAAATTTAGCTCGTTTTTGTGGGATTGTTGGGGGTGGTTCTGGAGTATTGTTCTGGTTAGCGCCCATTGTCGCATTAAAACTATCTTTTGTGAACACAGTAGATGTTTCCTCACAGTTCTTTTGGATTTTGTTGATGCTGAATTTAATCGTTATTTATTTTGGAATCAAAGGGTTTCAAACCTTTAAAGGAGATTCAAGAATCAAAAATGGAGTGCGGATTTTCTATTTAGTTGCAGGTATTTTGATTTTTATGCCAACGTTGCAACGAATTTTGCCAGCCATTCCAATTTTCCAAATCATCCTTACAATTCTTTACTGGATGAGTTTCGGAACTTTAGAGATTCTTCCGTATTTTGCAGGAGGAAGTCTATTAATCGTCTGCGGAGCGTTCTATTTAGCTTCATTGAAAGAATGGAAAGAGTAAGTGGAAAAGGTCTAGAGAGTTTCTCTAGGCTTTTTTATTTTGCATGCTTTATAATAGTTGGGACAACTAGAATTGGAGGCAAGTATGAAAGTTATTGTAATCGGTGGTGGAACGAGTGGATTAATGGCCTCAGTCAGTGCAGCGATGCATGGGGCTGAAGTGGTCTTATTGGAGAAAAATCCAACTTTAGGGAAGAAATTATTGCACACAGGAGGCACACGTTGTAATGTTACCAATCGACGTTCTCCTGAGGAAATCGTGAAACATATTCCGGGGAATGGACGCTTTTTATATAGTGCCTTTTCTCAATTTGATAATCAAGATATTATTCAATTTTTCGAATCGCGTGGAGTTCGTTTGAAAGAAGAAGATCATGGGCGCATGTTTCCTGTGACAGATTCTGCCAAGACGATTTTGGAGACCTTTATTCAGGAAATCAAGAAGCTAGGCGTGCAAGTGCGTACGAATGTGAAAGTGAAGACGATTCGTGTAAACGAGGGAGCCGTACGAGTGGTAGAACTCGATAATGGCGAGCAACTGCAGGCTGATGCGGTGATTTTGGCAACCGGTGGGAAATCGTATCCGAAGACGGGTTCAACTGGAGATGGATATGGAATTGCCCGTGTTGCAGGCCATACGATTACGCCTCTTTTTGCGACGGAAGTTCCGTTAACAAGTAGCGAAGAGTTTATTCAAAAAGGAGAGCTTCGTGCGCTATCCTTACGAAATGTGGCACTCAGTGTCCTCAATGGGAAAGGAAAAGCGGTTGTTACGCATCAGATGGATATGATTTTCACTCACTTTGGGGTCAGCGGACCAGCAGTGTTACGTTGTTCCAGCTTTGTGCATCAAGTACAAGAAAAGGAAAAGAAGAAAGAAGTCGTAATGAGTTTAAATGCATTACCAGACCTCAGCTCTTCAGAACTAGATGCGAAGTTGAAAGGTTATGTGGAGGAAGCTCCTCTAAAATCAATTAAAAATCATTTAAAAACGTTACTTCCTGAACGATATGTAGAATTTTTACTAGCAAAAGTGGGGATTGATGGCCAAATGGCGGTAAGTCGCTTGACGGAGGCCAACTGGGCACAAATTAAAGAAGCCCTTACGAATTTCCGTTTTACTGTGAATGGGTCTCTCCCGATTGAGAAAGGCTTTGTAACCGGCGGAGGCGTTCATTTGAAGGAAGTGAATCCGAAAACTTTACAATCGAAATTAACACAAGGTTTGTATTTCTGTGGGGAACTGTTAGATATTCATGGCTATACAGGAGGGTATAATATCACCGCAGCTTTTGTAACTGGCTATGTGGCGGGAATGCACGCCGCTTTTGGGGATTAAATTTCTCTGTTTTTAGCCAAAAACGTCATAAATTATTCATAAAGTTTGGTTATAGTTTTTCTATTCCCAAATAAGAATTATTTACTAATAGTAAATAAAACTCTATCCTTTTTTCCTCTCATCTATGGTGAGAGGTTTTTTTATGAAAAAATTGAAGAAATAAGTAAGAGAAAGTATTAGATTTTCTAAAAAAAGACTGTTTAGAAGAGGCTTTTATGCTAAAATGAACCTATCTGAATTTTTGAGGAGTTTGTAATGGCTGAAAAAAAATTAATGGAGAAAGTGTTGCATCAAGTGGTGCGGACATTTCCAAAAGTAAATATGCCGATGGAATACGTTCCCTATCCAATTCCATACCCACCATTAGCCAAGAGTCGCTTTGAAATTTTTGTGCATGTGGCAGAGCGCGGAAATGGACCTCTTGGACATGTTGATTTATGTATTGATGGCTATGTCTATTCGTACGGGAACTATGATGAGAGAGATTTGAAATTAGGCGGCTGGATAGCAGAAGGAGTGCTCATCAAAGCACCGCGTGAAGAGTATATGCTATTTTGTAAGAACCATTATCAAAAAGCCCTACATATTTATTCAATTGCGGTCACTTCTGAGCAAATGGATGCGATTCATGCGTACTTAGAAAAAATATTAGCGCCGACAAAGACATGGGAGCCGACGAATGAAGCCATTTACTATAATCCAACTTTTGATCGTTTTGAAGAAATGTATGTGTACTTTATGGCGCAGCAGATGGATACCGTGTTTTATAAATTCAATCGTTCCAAATTCATGACTTATAATGGCTGGACTAGAAATTGTTTGAGTTTTGCTGATCACACCGCAAAAGTGCTGCATGAAAAAACATTGCGTGCTAAAAATATGGTCTTCCCGGCCCAATACCATAAACGTCTTCAAAAACTCTTGAAGAAAAATTCGCCGCTGATTATCCATTATGAGGTCTACTAATCACCAGAGGAGAATCCGATATGACATGTTCTGTGAAAGTATATGAACCACTATATACATTAAAAGCAATTGGTGAAGATATTTGGATTGTCGATGGAGACGTTGTTGAAATGAACTTCAATCTGACTCAAGTTCCCTTTAGCACGCGGATGACAGTGGTACGATTAAACAATCGCGACTTGTGGATTCATTCTCCGATTCATTTAACACAAGAGTTAAAAAGTGAAATCGAAGCTCTGGGGAATGTGGCACACATAGTAGCTCCCAATAAATTGCATTATGTCTATATGGAAGAGTGGAGCCAAGCTTATCCGACTGCAAAAGTGTGGGCAACAAAAGGGTTGGAGAAAATTTTTGAAGAATCAAAGGGTATCCAGACCTACACCGTACTAGATAAAACCCATGCTATTAGTTGGCAATCAGAAATAGATTATCTCCCGTTTGAAGGAAGTACACTCATTGAGGAGTCTGTATTCTTCCACCAAAAGAGTCGTACATTAATTTTAACAGATTTGATTGAGAATATTGAACTTTCAAAAGAGTGCTCTTGTTGGCACCGTTTATTATTCAAAATAGGAGATAATACTTACCCCAATGGCCATACACCAAGAGATTTAAGAATGACCTTTTTGTTTCACAAAGAAATAGCTAGAAAGTGTTATCAAAGAATCAAAGGTTGGAAGCCATTGAATGTTCTTTTTGCGCATGGGAAGTGCTTTATAGGAAATGCAGAGGAAAAGTTACCTCA
>CALIJD010000314.1 GCA_938017885.1 uncultured Granulicatella sp. | reverse complement strand
GATATCAACTGCCACTTCAAATACTTCCTCACGATTATTTCCACGAAGACGAAGCGCAGAAAGTGGCCAGTATAGACGTTCGATTTCAACGGTATCAAACTTCTTAGAAATTCCAGTTTCCAAGACTTTAGCACGGTTCATTGGGAATACGTAACGTCCCCCTTGATAGTGGTTATGACTTAAAATGGATCCTCCAACAATTGGAAGTCCTGCGTTTGACCCTACAAAATAATGTGGGAATTGTGTCACGATTTCAAGAAGTCGGCTAAACGCACCCTCATCCACTTTCATTGGTTCTAAGTTTTCAGACAAGAAGATGGCATGCTCTGAATAATAAGCATATGGAGAATAGTGATAGCCCCAAGACTCTCCACCAAGCTCCATTCCCACGATACGGTGGTTTGCACGACCTGGCCAATTGATACGACCATGGTAGCCTACGTTTTCAAAGCATAAACGGTTGGCAGGATAATTGAAATCCTTCGATTGCGCCGCTTTGATGATTTCTTCTTTCGTTTTTTCTGGTTTTGATAAATTAATTGTGATTTCTAAATCACCATACTCTGTTTCTCCGTTAAAAGAAATGTTTTTAGCGATATCATTGACCTTAATTAAGTTCAAATCGAGCGCCATTTTATAAAACGCGTCTGTCGCTACTTTAGGTCCTTCTTCGTATTTATTCCAGAATAGATGGTTCAATTCAGAAGGTTTTGGAATCACAAGGTTCATTAACTCTTGTTCAAGCCAGTCGCGTTCTTCAGCGTCATCTGCAATTCTCCCTGCTTCAACAGATGCTTCAACCACATTCGCCATTGCCTCTAATAGAGATGGTTGATTGATTTCTTTACAACCCTCAAAAGATTCTTCTCCCACTAAATAAAGCACGCGATTTAATAAATAACTACGATCCTCTTTTGATACATACCCTGATTCAATCGCACTATTTACAAACTCCTGAATCGCTTTATTCATTTTCATAATCTGGTCCCCCTACCAATTAAAATTCATTCCTATTAATATGCACGTGCAATCCAAACTGTATGAACAGCTGGTTTACCTGTAACAATACATTTTTCTTTTTTCACTGGAGCGTTAAATGGAATATTACGAGTTGTGAAGCCTGTTTCTTCTTTGATTTTCGCTTCACTTTCTTCTGTTCCATCCCAACCAACTAATACCCAACCAGGTACTTCGCCAGCTTCGCGTTTTGCTTCGATGTGAGCTTTCAACTCATCCAAAGTATCAATGTTTGTATATTCATTAGACGCACGCATCGCACGAGCTGTTTCTAACATACGAACTTGCATTTTATCTAATTCAGATAAAATGGTATCTACTAAACCATCGAATCCAACTGCTACTTTTTCATCTAAGTCACGCATTTTTGTCATCACTTGATTGTTTTCTAAGTCGCGAGGTCCGCATTCAATACGCATTGGGACACCACGTAATTCCCACTCATTGAATTTGAATCCTGGTGAGTTGTCAGTGTCATCGATTTTCACGCGTAATCCAGCAGCTTTCAATTCTTTTTGAAGCTCTTCTAATTTTTCTAAGATAGCTGGATTTTTCTTCCATGGTCCAACAGGGATTAAGACTACTTGTGTTGGAGCCACTTTTGGTGGTAAAACTAATCCTTGTTCGTCCCCATGAGTCATAATTAATGAACCGATTAAACGAGTAGATACTCCCCATGAAGTTGTATGCGCATGTACGTGTTCGTTTTCTTTTGTTAAATATTTGATGTCAAATGCTTCAGCGAATTTTGTTCCCATGTAGTGAGAAGTTCCCGCTTGAACGGCTTTCCCGTCTTTCATCATCGCTTCGATGGAGTAAGTATCCACTGCCCCTGCGAAACGCTCTGAAGGAGTTTTTTGACCTTCGTAAACTGGCACTGCTAATACACCTTCTACGACTTCTTTATAGACTTCTAACATCTTCATAGTTCTGCGACGTGCATCTTCTTCATCTGCATGCGCTGTATGTCCTTCTTGCCATAAGAATTCGGAAGTACGTAAGAATGGTAAAGTTTTCTTTTCCCAACGGAATACATTTGCCCATTGGTTAATTTCATATGGAAGATCACGGTATGAATTAATCCAGTTTGAAAAAGCTGTTCCAATCATTGTTTCACTTGTTGGACGTAATGCTAAACGTTCTTCTAATTTTTCGCCAGCTGCTTCTGTTACCCATGGTAATTCAGGAGCGAATCCTTCGATGTGGTCTGCTTCTTTTGTAAAGAAGCTTTCTGGAATTAACATTGGGAAGTATGCATTACGAATGCCTTCTTCTTTAAAACGACGGTTAAATTCCTCTTGAATATGTTCCCAGATTTCATATCCGTCTGGTTTAAAAATCATACATCCACGCACTGGTGAATAGTCCATTAAATCTGCTTTTTGAATGGTTTGAATATACCATTTAGAGAAATCTTCTCTTTGTAAGTTTGTTTTTTCTGCCATCTGCTTAGCTCCTTTTCATTTTTTGTGAAATAAAAAAAGCCACTCCCCTAAAAAGGACGAATGACTCGCGGTACCACCTTAATTACACTTACATTGTAAATGTCTCTTTAACATTGATAACGATGATTTCACCGGATTATTTTCATAATCACCTCGTTTGGTAGGTTCAGTTAAAGAGCGGGGGTTCTTTCTCAGCAATCAGAACTTTCTGTACCCATCAT
>CALIJD010000313.1 GCA_938017885.1 uncultured Granulicatella sp. | reverse complement strand
ACTATGGCACCGCTTTTTGATACTATTATTGATCATATCCCAGCACCAGTTGATAACTCAGATGAGCCCCTTCAATTCCAAGTTTCTCTTTTGGACTACAATGACTTTGTGGGGCGTATCGGGATTGGTCGTGTTTTCCGCGGAACGGTGAAAGTTGGTGATCAAGTTACTCTTTCTAAACTAGATGGCACAACGAAAAACTTTCGTGTTACCAAGTTATTTGGTTTCTTTGGGCTAGAGCGTCGTGAAATTGACGAAGCCAAAGCGGGTGATTTGATTGCTGTATCTGGTATGGAAGATATCTTCGTTGGAGAAACAGTAACACCAGTAGATACACAAGAAAGCCTGCCAGTATTACACATTGATGAACCAACATTACAAATGACATTCTTGACGAACAATTCACCTTTTGCAGGACGCGAAGGGAAGTTCGTTACAGCTCGTAAGATTGAAGAACGTCTAATGCGTGAATTACAAACAGACGTATCTCTAAAAGTGGAACCAACAGATTCACCAGATGCATGGATTGTATCAGGACGTGGGGAATTACACTTATCTATCTTAATCGAAAACATGCGTCGTGAAGGATACGAATTACAAGTATCTCGTCCGGAAGTAATTATTAAAGAAATTGATGGTGTAAAATGTGAACCATTTGAACGTGTACAAATCGATACTCCTGAAGAATACATGGGTTCAATTATCGAATCATTAAGTAACCGTAAAGGTGAAATGCAAGATATGCAACATAATGATAACGGACAAGTTCGTATTGTCTTCTTAGTTCCAGCACGTGGATTATTAGGATATACAACTGAATTCTTATCAATGACACGTGGTTACGGAATTATGAACCACACATTCGATCAATACTTACCATACATTCCAACAAGCATCGGCGGACGCCGTAATGGGGCACTTGTTTCAACGGATACAGGTAAAGCAACGACTTACGGAATTATGGGTGTTGAAGAACGTGGTGTGATTTTCACTGAACCAGGTACTGAAATTTACGAAGGAATGATTGTTGGAGAACACTCTCGTGAAAATGACTTAGCGGTTAATATTACGAAAGCAAAACAACAAACAAATATTCGTTCAGCTACGAAAGACCAAACTTCAGTGATTAAGACTCCTAAGAAACTATCTCTTGAAGAGTCATTAGAATTCTTATCAGACGATGAATACTGCGAAATTACTCCAGAAACGATTCGTTTAAGAAAACAAATTCTAAATAAAGGCGAACGTGAAAAAGCAAATAAACGTAAAAAACAAGCCGAAGCAGAAAATTAATCTGAATTGTAAAAAGGTGGATGCATTGTATCCACCTTTTTGTGTATCTTTAGTTATTTAATGTAACGCGGACTGTAATACCGTTGTTGTCGGTAATATCGACTTCTTTTTCGTTACGCTTCTCAACAGTAGCAGCAAGAACCGTTGCTTTTTGAAGAATATCTTTAAACACTGAAGCGTCATTTGTTTCAACCGTATAATATGCAAGTCCTGGAATATTTTTAACGCGAACATCTAGATGAGGACCTCCCCATTGGTTGACCGCAAGATGATGGTGATAATCACCAGAAGCAATCCAACTTCCAGAAGGGACTGAGAATTTATCTTCAACTGGAAGAAGCGTAGTTAAGTATTCCATCGTCTCTTTTGAATTCCGAGCGGATAGATGAACGTGCCCCATACGTGTTCCTTCTGGCATTTGATAAGGGGCTTTATCATGACCTAATTCGTAGATTTCTTGACCAGCCATTTCCTCAGTTACCCCAATAATTCTTCCATCTTCACGAATATCCCAGATGCTAACTGGTTTATCGTGGTATACTTCGATTCCATTCCCCTCGAATCTTCAAGATAAATCGCTTCGCTATAACCGTGGTCCGAAGCACCGACGAGTGGAAGAGACGTATGAACGGCGTGTCTTAAGAAGTCACCAAGTGCTTCACGAGTTGGAAGATGAATAGCTAAGTGGTATAGACCATAACTTTCCTTAACGCCCTTATTGATATTGGTTTGAATCAAACGAACGATAGGAGTTGTTCCAACGCCTAACAATACTTCGTTGTCAGACTGACTTAAGATTTGTAGACCGAGTTTTTTTGTGTAAAATTCAGTTTCCTGCAAGAGATGATTAACATTTAGTGCCACTTCATTTAATTTAATTTGGCTATTATATAATGGGTACATTTTCATTCCTTCTTTCTTTTTTGTATGAGTTTAGTATACACTTTAATACTAAAATGACAAATAACTTGCTCATGAAGTTTTGAATTTTAAAAGTTAAGTGATACCGTATACGGTATCACTTCTATTGTTAGGCGTATTGTGTTTTTGCATACAGTTGTAGTATCCTTATAGTAGTAGGTTTTTAGAGAGAAGAGATGACAGATGACAAAACAAAGAAAAATCATGTACGGAGTTTTTGGAGTACTATTTGCATTGATTTTGTTGGCGTTAGGTTTGATTCAAATGTTTACCTATCGAGCAACACCTGAGGCGCAAGAAACGTGGAATGTTGCTGCTTTTGAACAAAAAAACAATTGGACTCATTTTGAAGTGACTGGAGAAAAGAAAGGGACGCTTCTATTTTATACGGGTGCTTTAGTTGAACCACAAGCCTATGCGAAATTAGCAGACGGCTTAGCTAAAGAAGGCATCGAAGTGTACATTATTTCCTCTCAGTTAAATTTACCGGTATTGGATAATGGGACGATGGCCACTATCGTGAATGAAGAGCACTTGGATAAAGTGTTTATTGGAGGACATTCTCTGGGGGGAGTTGTGTCGACAGTTGAAGCGAAACATCTAGAAGAAATAAATAAAGTTGCTGGATTAATCTTGCTTGCAAGTTATCCGGATAAGAGTACGGATATTAGTGGAACACAAATTCCTGTATTGTCAATTACAGCTTCGAATGATAAAATTTTGAATCAGGATAAATATGAGGAGGCTAAGTCAAGGTTGCCGGAGGATACAACCTATACAACGATTGAAGGTGGAAATCATAGTGGCTTTGGACTATATGGTCAGCAAAACGGCGATGGTACAGCTACGATGAGTGCCGAAGAACAACAAAAACAATTAATTCAACTCATTAAACAATTTATCGTAACCCATTAAGCTAGGCTTCGGTCTAGCTTTTTTACTAGAGTTGAGTTTTCACATCGTGGCAGTTATCATTAAAGTAATGAATTTTGGAGGTAGAGTGTATGCAACAAAAAGTAACAAAGAACTGGGTCACTATCGGAACTGGTGTGATTGCTAATGAATTAGCAGTAGCACTAGAATCATTGAACGGAAA
>CALIJD010000312.1 GCA_938017885.1 uncultured Granulicatella sp. | reverse complement strand
TCTCGTACGAATAAATATATCGATGAAACAACTCCTTGGGCAGCCGTTAAAGATGAAGCGCGCCAAGAAGAATTAGCGCGTACAATGAACTACTTAGCGGAAAGCTTACGAATCATTGCGGTGGCCTTACAACCATTCTTAACGCAAACTCCTGGCGAAATCTTGGCACAATTAGGAATTACAGATAGTGCTTTAATGGATTACCCTTCATTACACACATTTGGTGTCATTCCTGAAGGGACTAAAGTGGTTGAAAAAGGTCAACCAATCTTCCCACGTTTAGATGTGGAAGAAGAAGTGGCTTATATCCAATCTAAAATGGGTGGAGCAGCTGTTGAAGAAGAAAACACAGACTGGAACCCAGAAGAAGTGGAACTCTCAAGCGAAAAAGAAAGTATTAAATACGACGACTTCGACAAGATTGAATTAAAAGTCGCAGAAGTTATCGAATGCGGACCAGTAGAAGGGGCAGACAAATTGCTTCAATTCCGTTTAGACGCTGGAGATGCGGGTGGTCACCGTCAAATCCTTTCAGGGATTGCAGAATGGTACCCAGACCCAAGTATTTTCGTCGGTAAGAAAGTCGTCATTGTGGCGAACTTAAAACCACGTAAAATGCGTGGACAAATCAGTCAAGGAATGATTCTTTCAGCTGAAAAAGATGGCGTTCTTCAAGTGGTGTTTGCACCTGAAGGAATGCCAAACGGCTCAACTGTAGCCTAATAGAATAAAAACAAAAAGGGACCCTTCGGATGCGAAGAAAGGCATTTGAAGGGTCTTTTTTAGAAGGAGGACAAATGAAAAAAGGTGTATTAACAGGGCTGCTTCTTTTTGGATTTTTCTTTGGAGCAGGTAATTTAATTTTTCCGCCAAGCTTAGGTTATCAATCTGCTGAGCAATTTTGGCCAGCAGTCATCGGATTTATCGTTTCTGGGGTAGGGCTTGCGATTGGAACGTTATTAATTGGAACAGTGATTAATGGTGGATTTAAGAAAGAATTGGACGAAAAGATTCATCCAATCTTCTCATTGGCATTTTTAGTAGTATTATATTTATCCATTGGACCTTTCTTTGCGATTCCGCGTACAGCAACGGTATCATACAACATCGGGGTAGCGCCGTTCTTACCGGATTCTAATTCAGGGCTTCTAATTTACGCAGCGATTTACTTTGCGGTAGCCTTTTTCTTGGCGTATAACCGTTCATCGCTCTTATCCAGCATCGGTAAAATCTTAACACCGATTTTTGCAGGATTAATTTTAATCTTAGTGGTCGTTGGCGCGTTTAAATATGGACAAACGTCACCAGAATTAACCGGACAAACAAATCTATCTGTATCGACTGCTTTTGGAAATGGTTTTGTGGAAGGTTATAATACTTTAGATGCTTTAGCAGCCGTAGCCTTCTCAGTCGTTGCTGTAAACACATTAAAAGACTTCCATTTTAACTCTAAAAAAGAATACATGAATACCATCATGAGTGTGGGATTTGTAACAGCGATTGGATTCAGCGTTTTGTATATCGGTCTTGCATTTCTTGGAAATCATTTCAACGTAGCAAGCGCCCTAGCACAAGATTCAACACTAAACGTAGGGTCTTACGTATTAACCATGGCTTCACGTGAGTTGTTCGGGACATTCGGACAGGCCTTCTTAGCGGTAATGGTCGTGATTACTTGCTTGACAACAACAGTAGGATTAATCGTATCAGTAGGGGAGTTTTTCGAAGAAACATTCCCGTGTTTCTCTTACAAAGTGTATGCGACCGTGTTTACGTTCATTGGATTTGGCGTAGCAACGCTTGGACTTCAAGCGATTATTGCCTTCTCACTTCCGGTGTTGATGATTTTATATCCAATTACGGTTGTGATTGCGTTCTTCGTATTAGTGAATAAGAAAGTGGCGTTCTCGAAGAAAGGGATGCAGCTAACCGTTGCGTTGACAACGATTATTTCAACGGTTTCAAGTGTTGCTTCTGCATTGAAATTAGAAGGATTAGTAAAAGCGTTGGAAATTCTTCCATTGCAAAGTTTATCACTGGGATGGATGGGGCCAGCGCTTATTGGTATTTTAATCACGCTCATCTTACCGGACAAAATCAAAGGCGAAGCATTCGACTTCGAAGCATTTCAAACAAAATAAAAGGTAACTTTACTAGGTGATTACTGCGTATCCTTACGGGGATTTTCATAGTAGCGATAACGTTGCACCGGTTCGAGCCTCTTCGAGTCTCTCACCTTTAAAGCCTCAAAGAGGGCGTAAGACCAAAGATAA
>CALIJD010000311.1 GCA_938017885.1 uncultured Granulicatella sp. | reverse complement strand
GACAATCGATAAAATAAAAAATGCTTCTAGCTCTACAGAAGCATTAACGGAAGCCTCAAATGTTTTTGGAAGTAAAGGTGCAACGCGAATGGTAGATGCCATTAAGCGTGGCGCTTTTTCACTTAAAAATCTATCCGGAACTGCAAAAGACGCTAGTGGAACAGTAGCTAAAACATTTGAAGCTACAATAGACCCGATTGATAAACAACAACAAAAATTTAACGCAGTACAATTAGCGTTGGAGGTTCAATTGCTGAAGCAATCGCACCAATTATGGATGTAGCAATTCCAGCAGTTAAGCAATTAGCAGATTGGTTTAAGAATCTTCCATACCCAATTAAACAATTTATTGTTGTATTAGGCGGAATATTAGCAGTAGTAGCAATACTGTCGCCTGTTATTGTTGCATTAGGGATAGCGATAACCACATTAGGAGCTAGTATGCTTCCTATAGTCGCTATTATTGGAGCAGTAGCTGGTGGAATTGCAATAGTAACTGCGATAGTAACTAATTTTGGTTCTATTGTTGAATGGCTGGAAGAAATGTTCCCTGGATTAGGTTCCACTGTGGATTCTGTATGGAACGGAATACAGAACATTATCCAAACGGTTGTAAGTTCTGTTTCAACATTTATTCAAAACATATTCGGCTCATTAGTAGCGTGGTGGGAAGAAAATCAACAACGTATCCAACAAGTAGTCGAGACAGTTTGGAACGTTATCTCAACAATTATTCAAACAGTATTAACGTTCTTAGCTCCATTCATCCAAGGAGTATTTGATGGGATTTTAACCTACATTCAAACAGTTTGGACTGTAATCACCACTGTGATTCAAGGGGCTCTTGATGTGATTCTAGGAATTGTGCAAGCAGTCTTACAAGTTTTAACGGGTGACTGGTCAGGAGCATGGGACACATTATCAAATGTGGTATCAACTATTCTTGGGACTATCACATCAACAGTTAGTTCATTAATGGGCGGAATTGCTTCTATTATTTCTGGAGTATGGGATGGAATCCTGTCAACGACATCTAGTATTTGGGAAGGAATCAAGGGTGCTATATCCGGTGCAATTGACGGTGCACGCAATGCAGTAAGTAGCGCTATCGAAGCTATTAAAGGATTGTTCAACTTCCAAATTAGTTGGCCTCATATCCCATTGCCACATTTCAGTATTAGCGGTTCTCCAAATCCATTAGATTGGTTAAGTGGTGGATTGCCAAGTATTGGCATCGAATGGTATGCCAAAGGTGGGATTATGACAAAACCAACTATCTTTGGGCAAAATGGAAACAATTTAATGGTTGGAGGAGAAGCAGGGAACGAAGCTATCCTTCCATTAAACGATCGTACATTATCTGGAATTGGACGTGGAATAGCATCACATTTAGATGGATTTGGAGGAGTGAATATTAATATCTATCCTCATGAATTAATTGTGAGAAATGATGAAGATGTAATGGAATTAGCTACTAAATTAGCTGAAGAGATTATCAGAAAGATGAAAATGAAAGAAAGACATGCTGAGAGAGCGAGAGGAGTGATTCTGTGATTGGATTTGAAATGAGTATTAACCACGTTAAAAATACGGACTTACCAATTCGTATCATAGTGGCAGAATATGAACGACTCTTTTTCTCTGAAAGCAATAACTCGATTCAAAGACGTGAAAACGGAAGTTCGTATTTTAAGAAAAGTTACGAACGCAAAGAACAAGTGAAGACGTTTGAAATTCATATTCATACGACTAAACAGACAGATTTAGACCATTTCAACAGATGGATTATGCAAGAAAATGTTGAGTTTGAACCAGATACATCACTAAGTCGTGTCTATACAGCTTTCAAATTCAATGTTACTTCGATTACTAAACACGAAAATATATACGTCGTGCAACTACAAGTAACATTCTCATTCGAAGGATTGTCTAAAATTGAGAAGACTGCTACTAGAGGAACGAATACAGGAAAGATTGTATATACGTTTGATAACAGAGGGGTGCTTCCAACAGCGCCTCTTTTTAGTTTCACTTCTGGTGAAAATTATAAAATGATTAGCTTCATCCATCCAAGTGGGCAGTACGTGCAGTACGGACACGAAACTGGAGATGTAGTCATTAAACCAAATGATGTAGTAGAGTTTGATTTTAGAAAGAAACAATTAACAATTAACGGAAATGTTCAATATGTAAATTTGAGCAGTTCGTGGTTTGATTTAAAAGTAGGTCAGACAGAGATTGGCATTTTAACAGAGCCTAATACAGACATTCAA
>CALIJD010000310.1 GCA_938017885.1 uncultured Granulicatella sp. | reverse complement strand
TCCAAATGGAACATTTACAAAAGAAATGGACATCATGGACGTATGGTTTGACTCAGGTAGCTCACATGCTGGCGTATTAAGTATTCGTCCAGAATTAACGTTCCCAGCTGATTTATACTTAGAAGGATCAGACCAATACCGTGGATGGTTCAACTCAAGTTTAACAACAAGTGTAGCGGTTCATAAGAAAGCTCCATATAAAGCAGTTCTTTCTCAAGGGTTCGTAATGGACGGAGAAGGCAAGAAAATGAGTAAATCTCTAGGAAACGTCATCTCTCCTGCAAAAGAAATGCAAACAAAAGGGGCAGACATTATCCGTCTATGGGTATCTTCTGTGGACTACGAATCAGATGTACGTATCAGTACTGAAATCTTAAACCAAGTATCTGAAGCATACCGTAAAATCCGTAACACAATGCGCTTTATGTTAGCGAACACTACAGACTTCGAACCATCTAAACATGCCGTAGCGTTTAAAGACCTACGTACGGTTGACCAATATATGATGATTCGTTTCAATGATGTTGTGAAGACCATTGAAGAAGCGTATGAAAAATATGAATTCTCAACCATTTACCAAACAGTGATGAACTTCTGTACCGTTGATTTATCACAATTCTACTTAGACTTTGCAAAAGATGTTGTGTATATCGAACATGAAGATAACTACGAACGTCGTGCAATGCAAACAGTCATTTACGATATCCTAGTGAAATTAACGAAATTACTAAGCCCAATCTTAGTTCACACGAGTGAAGAAGTTTGGAAATACTTGAAGGAAGAAGAAGCTTATGTTCAATTAGCTGATTTCCCAGCAGTCGAAAATTACGAAAACAAAGAAGAAGTATTAGCTCAATGGGCTGAATTCTTCAAAGTTCGTAACACTGCTTTGAAAGCTTTAGAAGAAGCTCGTAACGAGAAATTAATCGGTAAGAACTTCGAGGCAAAAGTAACCCTTTACCCATCTAATGAAGTTCGTGCTTTATTAGACAGCTTAAACACGAATGTAGCTCAATTATTCATCGTCAGTGAATTAGAAGTGGCTCAAGAAGGAGTTGAAGCTCCAGCGAATGCTGTTGAAGGCGAAGGCGTGAAAGTGGTGGTTGAACATGCTAAAGGTGAAACATGCGAACGTTGCCGTGCTGTGAAGGTTGAAGTGGGAACATTAGAAGATGCTCCAACTTTATGTAATCGTTGTGCAGCAATTGTGCGTGAACACTTCCCTGAAGCGTTGGTTCCAGAAGCAGAATAACAATATTTAACTGAGCCTGAGAAATTCGGCTCAGTTTTTTTGTATAAAAATCATACAAAAATCGGCCTTAAGTACCATGTTTAACAAACGAAGAATGATACAATAATGCTATAAGGAGGGAATGTCATGAAACAGTGGTTTAGACTAGTAAAATTGGCCTTTTTTATCTTGTTAACGTTTAGGTTGGCAGATTATGTGGATGGCTCAACGAAAAAAGGAATAGTAGTATCAATTGTATTACTTGC
>CALIJD010000309.1 GCA_938017885.1 uncultured Granulicatella sp. | reverse complement strand
GATAAAAAAACGAATTTAAATAAAATTCGTGAGGAAATCGGAATGGTGTTCCAACACTTCAACCTCTTCCCTCACCTAAGCGTTCTAGAAAATATCATTCTTGCACCAGTAGAATTAGGTCGTGAAACAAAAGAAGATGCAACCCAACATGCGATGGAACTTCTAGGCATGGTTGGTCTTGCAGACAAGGCTGATGTCTCTCCTAAATCTCTTTCAGGTGGTCAAAAGCAACGTGTAGCCATTGCCCGTGCGCTTGCAATGAAACCAAAGATGTTATTATTCGATGAACCAACTTCAGCACTAGACCCAGAGATGGTTGGGGATGTATTAGAAGTAATGCAAAACCTAGCTAAAGAAGGGATGACGATGGTTGTGGTAACACACGAGATGGGATTTGCGCGTGAGGTTAGCGATCGCGTTATCTTCATGGATGGTGGTTATATTATTGAAGAAGGAACTCCTGAGGAAGTGTTTGGTAACCCACAAAACGAACGCACTCAAAACTTCTTAAACAAAGTACTTCACTAAAATCTAACATCAATAAAAACGATCTTACTCCAAAACATTTGGAATAAGATCGTTTTTTTAGAAGAAAAACACTTCCTACATCGGTATGACAATCACACTGATGTAGGAAGTGTTTTAAAATTTCATTTATTAAAGAAATCGGAATACTTACTCTTTATCTTCTTTTGGTAATAATACTTTACGTGATAAGTTAATACGTCCTTGTCCGTCGATTTCGATGACTTTAACAGTCACTTTGTCGCCTAGAGCAAGTACATCTTCTACTTTACCAACGCGTTCGTGTGCTAATTCAGAAATATGAACTAATCCATCTTTTCCTTTAGCGATTTCTACGAATGCACCGAATTTTTCGATACGTCGTACAGTTCCTTCGTACACTTGCCCTACTTCAATTTCACGTGTTAAATCTTCGATGATTTCTTTTGCACGTTGAATCATAGCAGAATCTGTAGAAGCGATTGATACGTGACCTTCTTGGTCGATATCGATTTTAACGCCTGTTTCGTCGATGATAGAGTTAATTGTTTCACCACCACGTCCGATAACCACTTTAATCTTATCAGGGTGGATAGAAATCATTTCAATCTTAGGTGCATATGGGCTTAACTCTTTACGAGGTTCAGAAATAGTTGATGTTAATTCTTCAAGAATTTCAAAACGTGCTTTCTTCGCTTGTGTTAAAGCTTCACGTAAGATTTGTTCTGTAATCCCTTGAATCTTAATATCCATTTGAAGAGCTGTAATTCCGTCTTTAGTTCCGGCTACTTTAAAGTCCATATCCCCTAAGTGGTCTTCTAACCCTTGGATATCTGTTAAGACTGTGTAGTTTGTACCATCAGAAATAAGCCCCATCGCAATCCCTGCTACAGGTGCTTTAATTGGCACACCAGCAGCCATCAATGCTAATGTTCCCGCACAAATACTTGCTTGAGAAGAAGAACCGTTCGATTCTAATACTTCTGATACAAGACGGATTGTGTAAGGGAAATCTTCTGGACTTGGAATGACTTGTTTTAATGCACGTTCCCCTAGCGCACCGTGACCAATTTCACGACGACCTGGGCTACCAGCACGACCTACTGAACCAACAGAGAATTGTGGGAAGTTGTAGTGGTGAATGAATCGTTTGCCTTCTTCGATTCCTAAACCATCAATCACTTGGTATTCTCCAAGAGGTGCAAGTGTTGCTGAAGTTAATGCTTGCGTTTGTCCACGAGTGAACAAACCAGAACCGTGAACACGTGGTAATAAATCGATTTCTGAAGATAATGGACGAATTTCGTCAATCTTACGACCATCAGGACGTACTTTTTCTTCAGTAATCAAACGACGTACTTCATCTTTTTCTAAATTATCGACTAATTGAGAAACTTGTTTTAGAAGTCCAGCTTTTTCATCATTTTCTTCTAAGACAGCTTCGAAATGCTCGATGGCTGTTTCTTTCACTTTTTCGATGTTTGCTTCACGCGCTAATTTTTCTTCTGTTTGAATCGCATGAACCATGGCTTGGCTGAATAAATCTTTTACTTGTGCTTCGATAGCTGGATCGAATGAAAGTAAAGTTACTTCCATTTTTTCTTTACCAACTTCGCGAACGATTTCTTCTTGGAAAGCCACTAATTTTTTGATTTCTTCGTGACCGAATAATAATGCTCCAAGCATATCTTCTTCGTTCACTTCTTTTGCTGAACTTTCTACCATGTTGATGGCAGTTGCAGTACCAGCTACAGATAATTCGATATCTGAGTTTTCTTTTTGTTCAGTTGTTGGGTTAATGACGTATTCACCGTTTACACGACCTACGTCTACCCCAGCGATTGGCCCATCAAATGGAATATCTGAAATACATAATGCTAATGAAGAACCAAACATTGCAGCCATTTCAGGCGGGCAGTTAGGATCTACTGACATTACAGTATTTGTGATTTGTACTTCGTTACGGAAACCTTCCGCAAACATTGGACGGATTGGACGGTCAATAAGTCGCGCTGTAAGAGTAGCATGTTCACTTGGGCGACCTTCACGTTTGATAAAACCTCCAGGGATTTTACCAGCAGCATACATTTTTTCTTCATAGTTCACTGTTAACGGGAAGAAATCAGTATCTTTTGCTTGTTTTGTACCAACAGCCGCTGTTAACACAACAGTATCACCGTAACGTACTAACACTGCACCATTGGCTTGTTTTGCTAATTGGCCGATTTCAACTGTTAATTGACGTCCGCCCCAGTTGTAGCTAAAAACTTTCTTTTCTGACATAACTAATCTCCTTTTCTCTTATTTGCGTATCTTCCAGACCTACTTTTAGAAATGAAAACGTTCGATGCGTTCGACCGCTTTTATTTCTAAAGTAAGATGACTCTAGAAGATACAAAGTTTGTCATACAGAGTCATTTTACCATATCTGTACTTTAAGTACTATTTTTTTGTTAACAAAAAAGAGTGAGTTACTTCTCTTTTATAGAGAAGTAACTCACTCGTCTTATTATTGTTTTTTACGAATAAAGAAATTAAAGAGTGACAACAGTCCCTTGTTCTGTGATTGTGAACTCTTTTGTTTCTAGGTTCGCTTCAAGACGCGCACAGGCACTATTTGAAGCATCCTTACGTGTAATCACGATTGTATTCTCAGTTGGAGTTTCCACTTCAAATGAACCTTCTAAATCAAACGCTTTTGATGTATTTCTGAAACGTAATAAATTAATCAATTGTTTTACAACTGGACGCTCTACTTCACGGTCGATTTCTTCTACTGTGTAGTAGTGACGGTTGATGTTACGACCTTCTTTTGAAGATTCTAATAACTCGATGTCATTTTCACCAGCAAGTAATCCAACATAGTAAATTTGTGGAATACCAGGTGCAAAGCATTGTAATACACGTGATAATAAGTAACTTGCATCATCATTTCCTAAGGCACTGTAGTATGTGCTGTTGATTTGATAAATATCTAAGTTATTGTATTTTTCACTTGAGTAAATACGTTTTACGTTAGCACCGACATCGTATAATTTGTTTGAAGTATAATCTAACTCTTCATCTGTTAATAAGTCTCTAGCATCTACGACACCGATTCCGTCATGCGTATCCAGTGTTGTAAATTGCTTCATTGGACTCATTTTTAACCAGTTTGCTAAACGATTTGTTTTACCAGAATAGAGTGAATATAAAACAACCATTGGCAATGCAAAGTCATATACGAAGTAATCATGGTCTGCAATTTTCATTTGGATTGAATAATGCTCATGAATTTCAGGAAGCAATTCTACTTGATACTTCGCTGCCACGTCACGAACTTCATTTAATAAATCCCAAATATCTGGTTCGACGAAGAAGTCGTTTGTATCGAGTTTCTTAATCGCATACGCAAATGCATCTAAACGAATCAATGAGCAGCCGTGGCTTGCCATATCTTTAATCGTTTCACGAATAAACTCTTTCACAACTTCTTTACGAACATCAAGGTCGATTTGCTCTTCCCCAAATGTGTTCCATACTTCTTCAGTTGTTCCATCCGCAAAATGAACGGTTTGGAATGGCGCTTTATCTTTACGTTTATAGATTAAGTCGATATCTTCTTGAGTTGGACGTCCTGGCGGGAAGAACTCATGAATACGAATAAACATATCTTTATAAGGTGAGTCTTCGTGATTTTGTACAAAATCTTGGAAGAATTTAGACTCACGAGAAATATGGTTAATCATAAAGTCAAACATTAAATAATATTGTTCCCCTAGAGCATCCACATCTTCCCAAGTTCCTAGAAGCGGATCTACACGTGTATAGTCGCTTGGAGCAAATCCTCTATCCCCTGTAGATGGGAAGAATGGGGGAAAATGTACCCCACTAATCGCGCCTTTAAAATGTTTATCAAGAACCCCTTTTAAGTCCTTCATATTACTTCCCATGCTGTCTGAATAAGTGATCAGCATTGCTTCGTTTTTAATTTGCATGGAATTCACCGTATCCCTTCATTCAATCGATTTAGTTTAATTTCCAAATGTCACGGTTGTAGTCTTCGATTGTACGGTCACTTGAGAAGAATCCAGCCATTGCAATGTTTGTCACTACTTTAGCGTTCCATTCATCTCTGTCTTCGAAATCGCGATACATACGTTCTTTTGTTTCAATGTAGTCTTCTAAGTCTAGTAGTGTCATGAACCAGTCTTTTGTTGTTAACTCGTGGTATAGACGTTCTAGACGTTCTTTATTTCCTACTGCAAGTAAAGCGTCACTCTTCACGAATTCTACTAACGGACTAATAGCATCTCTTTGTGCAAATTCACTAGCGTTGTAGTCGCCTTTTTCATAGTGAGCAATAACTTCATCACTCTTCTCACCGAAGATATAGATGTTGTCATCACCAACTAATTCGTGAATTTCCACGTTCGCACCGTCTTCAGTTCCAAGCGTTAAGGCACCATTCAACATGAATTTCATATTTCCTGTTCCGCTGGCTTCTTTTGAAGCAAGAGAAATTTGTTCAGAAATATTACATGCTGGGATTAAGTGTGTTGCCGCTGTTACGTTGTAGTTTTCAACCATTACTACTTGTAAGTGTGGGCTTACTTCTGGGTCATTGGCGATTAATTCAGATAATGAAAGAATTAAATGAATCACGTCTTGTGCAATGACATAAGCTGGAGCTGCTTTCCCACCGAAGATAATTGTAATTGGTCTTGCTGGAATGTTTCCGCTCTTGATATCTAAATATTTATGAATCACATATAAAGCGTTCATTTGTTGACGTTTATATTCGTGCATACGTTTGATTTGGATATCAAAAATAGAATTTTCATTCACTGTGATTCCTTGTTTTTCTTGTAAGTATACACTTAAACGTTTCTTGTTGTCACGTTTAATCTTGTCTAATTTTTCGCGAACAATCGCATCATGACGGAAAGCTTTCAACGCTTCTAATTTAGAAGCATCCTTACGCCACTCTGTTCCAATTGTTTCATCTAACAATTTCGCTAATTCTGGGTTAGCATGCATTAACCAACGACGGAATGTAATCCCGTTTGTTTTGTTGTTAAATTTCTCTGGATAAAGCTCATAGAAGTTTTTCAATTCACTTTCTTTTAAGATATCCGTATGAAGTGCCGCAACACCGTTTACGCTGTATCCATAGTGAATATCCATATGTGCCATATGAACACGGTCATGTTCGTCAATAATGGCAACTGATGGATCTTCATATTTTGCTTTTACGCGAGCATCTAACTCTTTAATAATTGGCACTAGATGTGGAACTACTTTTTCT
>CALIJD010000308.1 GCA_938017885.1 uncultured Granulicatella sp. | reverse complement strand
GTATAATCCACCGTCTTCTGCGATTCCTTTTAGGATGGCTTGTGAAGCGGTCACACGATTGTTTGTGTCTCGTGTACTAATGTATTGAATTGTGGACACTTGAGTCCCTCGCTTTCTAAAATTTCGTTTGGCTCATTGTACCATAAATCGCGCTACAAACACAAAACACTGAGCTATCATCTATGGAAAAATATTAGCTTGGAAATTCTATTTTTGCTTTCCAAAAGAAAGAATTCCCTTAAAATAAAATGAAAATTCAGTTAAAAAACAATGGGTTTCATTTGAAAACCAGGTCAAAGCTTGATAAACTTATTCTAGTAATTCTTAGCAGAATGCTTGTCTTTGGCGTGTGCCCAGAGGCAGTTTTTTATTATCAAAAATCAAAAAAGGAGTGAAAAAATGCTAAAACAGATTCTTCCGTTTTTTAGTAAGTATAAAAAATATCCTTTCTTAGCGTTTTTTGCCATTTTAGTCGAGGTGCTTTGTGAAGTAGCCCAACCGATTATTATGAAGCAAATTATTGACGAAGGGATTCCAAATAAAGACTTAGGCTTTATTATGCAACAAGGGGTTGTTATGATTCTTGTAGCGATTGTATCTCTTTCGGCTGGAGTTTTAGGTGCAAAATTTGCATCGATTGCTGGAACTGGAGTAGCCGCAGAGTTACGTTCTGCCGAAATGAAGAAAATTCAAGCCTTCTCCTTTAAGAACATTGATCACTTCTCCAATGCGTCCTTAATTACCCGAATGACTAGTGATGTCAACAATGTTCAAAATACAGCTATTATGACGATGCGTATTTTAGCACGTGCACCGATGATGTTTATCTTCGCAATTTTCTTTGCAGTAAGTATTAACGCGCAATTATCACTCGTCTTTATGGTCGCTGTACCTATCTTAGTGTTATCGCTAGCTCTTATCATTTCAACTGCCTTTCCTCGGTTTAGAAAATTACAACAAGCAACAGACGGGATCAACCGTACTTTACAAGAAAACTTTATCGGAATTCGCGTTGTAAAGTCTTTCGTACGTGAAATGTTCGAAAAGAAAAAATTTGGTGCGGAAAACTCAACCTATAGAGAACGTGCCCTCCATGCAATGTATGTCGTGATGTGGAACAACCCAATCATGCAATTAACGATTTATGCTGTAACAATTGCGGTGATGTGGTTTGGGGGCGGACTTGTTATTAGTGGATCGATGACAACTGGAGATCTTATCAGTTTCATTTCTTATATCACACAAATCTTGATGTCCCTCATGATGATTTCATTCGTGTTCGTCATGTTGACAATGACAAAAGCGTCTATGGATCGTATTTTCGAAGTGTTAGATACCAACATTGATGTAGAAGAACCAGAACATCCAATTACTGTAGATAAAGTATACGGTGAAGTGGAATTCGATCATGTTCATTTCTCTTATGGAAAACAACAAGACGAAGAAGTGTTAAGCAACATCAGCTTCAAGATTAAACCCGGTGAAGTGTTCGGAATTATCGGGCCAACTGGTTCAGGGAAATCCTCTCTTGTACAGTTGATTCCTCGACTTTATGACACAACTGCTGGTACGGTGCGTGTTGGTGGACATGATGTTCGTGATTATCGATTTTCTGATTTACGTCAAAACGTATCCATGGTGTTACAAAAGAATACCTTATTCTCTGGAACAATTCGCGAGAACCTCTTGTGGGGAAATCCAGATGCTACAGAAGAAGAAATGATTCAAGCGGCTAAACATGCACAAGCTCATGACTTTATTATGGAAATGTCTGAGGGATATGACACTCGTGTTGAACAAGGTGGTTCAAACTTCTCTGGTGGACAAAAACAACGTCTTACGATTGCTCGTGCCATGTTACGTAAGCCAGCCGTGTTAATCTTAGACGATTCAACCTCAGCAGTCGATACAGCGACTGACTCGAAGATTCGAGAAGCGTTCTTTAACCATTTACCAGATACAACGGTCATTATTATTGCCCAACGTATTTCATCGATTCAAGGAGCAGACAATATTCTTGTATTAGATGATGGTAAAGTAAACGGACTAGGAACGCACGAAGAGTTAATGGAATCAAACGACTTGTATCGTGATATTTACGAAACCCAAATGAAAGGAGCCAAAGGAGATGAGTAAAATTAAAGGGCCAAAACGTCCAGAAAATATGAAGCAAACTTTGGCAGACTTATGGGGATATTTATGGAAGAGTAAGATGACTCTTGCAGTTGTTGTAGTCTGCTTAATCATTTCAAGTGCTTCAGGTATTATTGGAACTTATGCCATTCGTCCTTTAATCAATGATTTTATTGAAACAGGAGACTTAGCAGGATTAGCAAAAATGCTTGGGTTTATCGCCATTGTCTATGTACTTGGGGCAACAGCTAGCTACTTCTCTGCACGATTAATGGTAACAGTTGGACAAAATACAATCGAAAAAATGCGTGGAGATTTATTTAACCATATTCAAACTTTGCCAATTCGTTTCTTTGATACGAATAAGCACGGGGATTTAATGTCTCGTTTTACGAACGATTTTGACAATATTCAAAATGCGTTTAACAACAGTATGTTGATGATTATCAGTTCCACGCTTCAATTAGTGTTAACGTTTATCATGATGATTATCCTTTCACCAATTCTAACGGTTTTACTGATTGCGATGGTATTTTTGATGTTCCAAATTGTGAAGAAGCTTGGTGCCAAATCAGGAAAGCAATTCGCAGCGCAACAAGCGATTCTCGGACAAGTAAATGGATTCGTGGAAGAGCATATTGAAGGACAAAAAGTGGTTAAGGTATTTAACCACGAACATAAAGTGTTAGATGAATTTGATAAACTCAACGGAGAACTTCAAGAGGCAGCAAACAACGCACAATTTTATTCAACGATTATGTTCCCGATTTTAGGGAATATTAGTTATATGAACTATGCGATTACCGCTGCTGTTGGGGGCTATCTTGTTATTATAAATTGGATGGATATTGGTGGACTTGCTTCATTCCTTCAATTTTCGAGAACATTTTCGCAACCACTGGCGCAAATGTCTCAACAAATGAATGTTCTTTTAAGCGCAATGGCTGGGGCTGAACGTATTTTTGCGATTCTGCGTGAAGTGCCTGAGATTGATGAAGGGACAGTCACGCTTGATCAACAAGATAAAGATAACTGGTACTGGTTGGATGGAGACAAACGTATTCCAGTAGTTGGGAATATTCAACTTCATAACGTAGACTTTGGATATGTGCCAGGAGTTCGTATTTTAAAAGATATCAATGTATGGGCCGAACCAGGATTAAAAGTTGCCTTTGTAGGGGCAACAGGAGCTGGTAAAACAACCATTACAAACTTAATCAACCGATTTTATGAGATTGACTCAGGGGTTATTACTTTCGACGAGATTCCAGTAACGAAGATTAAGAAAGATGACTTGCGTAAGACCATTTCTATCGTATTGCAAGATACGCATTTATTTACAGGAACGATTGCGGATAATATTCGATATGGAAAATTAGATGCTACAGATGATGAAGTGATTAAAGCGGCAAAATTAGCAAATGCTCATAGCTTTATCAAACGTCTACCACAAGGATACCAAACAGAAATTACAGGAGACGGAGAAGGGTTGTCTCAAGGGCAACGTCAATTACTAGCAATTGCGCGTGCTGCGGTTGCGAATCCTAAAGTATTGATTCTTGATGAAGCGACAAGTTCTATCGACAGCCATACAGAAGCGTTGATTTCACGCGGAATGGACCAATTGATGGAAGGTCGCACATCATTTGTAATTGCCCACCGTTTATCTACAATTCGTAATGCTGATGTGATTATGGTAATGGATCATGGTGAAATTATCGAACGCGGAAACCATGAAAGCTTAATGGAAAAACATGGTGTTTACTACAAACTATATACAGGTCAAATTGAATTGGATTAATTTGATTCAGAAAATATTTCGTAAAAAGCCTTTAATCCTAAGATTAAAGGCTTTTTTCAAACGCGAATATCCGAAAAAACAATTCGAACAAAATTCATACAAAATTAATAAATGTTGAACTTTATGAAGAAAAAATGTATAATTAATCTGATAATTTTTAAGGAGATGATTTACGTTGAAAAAAATGAAATTTTTATTCATTGTTGCACTGTTGTTAGGCTGGTTTGGATATTTTACAAACAATGTTTTTGCAGAAGAAATTCAAAAAGTAAACTTCTCGAATCTTACGGAGATTCAAAAAGCAAATATCCAACAAGGCGAGTATACGGAGTTAGGAAACAAGGATCGTATCTTGCTTGTTTATGCATATGATAAAGGGGCATGTCAATTACCTGCAACATTACCAAATACAGGAACGAATTCTAATGTCATTTTTATGACTTTAGGGGTGCTCGTGTTCACTAGTGCAGGATATTTTGTGTTTTCTAATAAAAAACATAAAAATATAGTATTAACAATCGGATTAGTATTATCTGGAGCTTTGGCTACAAGCGCAACTATTTCTGCATCAGAATTCACGCAGGAAGAAAACTGTTATAAATATATTGGTTATATTAGAGAGAGCGTATTAGTCGAAGCAACAACAGAAACAGCATCCTCAGAATCAGATGAAGAAGTTACGGTTGAAACGACTACTACAGAATCAACTACTACAGAAACGACTACTGCAGAAACAACTACTACAGTACAAACTACTGAGGCTCCAACAACAGAAGCACCAACGACTGCTTCTCCTGTAGCTGAAGATCCTTCAACTGAGACAACAACAAGTATTACACCTAGACCATTCCCGCCAGGTAGAGGTTCTAGACCACCACAATAATCCATTTAAAACATCGCTGATATGAGGCGGTGTTTTTTTGTTAGACGTTGATAGAGGTTTAAAATGAAAAAATTAGTAGAGAAGTTTGATTAGGGAATTTAGTAGTACATCTAGTTAAAACTTCTTTAAATAACTATTCTTTATTTTGTTTTATATGCTATAATTGCCTTTGTTAGAAAGGATGAGTTTATTTCATGATTACATTAAAATCAAAACGCGAAATTGATGCAATGGAAGAATCAGGAGCGCTTTTAGCTTCAATTCATGTTCAACTTCGTGATTTTATTAAACCTGGTGTCACTACTTGGGATATCGATCAATTTGTCCAAAGAAAAATTGAAGAAGCAGGCGGATCTGCTCCTCAAATTGGCTATGAAGGGTATAAATACGCAACGTGTCAAAGTATCAATGATGAGATTTGTCACGGGTTCCCACGTCGCAAACCATTAAAATCAGGCGATTTAGTAAAAGTAGACTTCTGTGTAGAGTTAAAAGGAGCTCTATCAGATTCATGCTGGAGCTATATCGTTGGTGAAAGCACTCCAGAAATCGACCACCTATATGAAGTTACAAAGAAAGCTTTATACTTAGGAATTCAACAAGCAAAAGTTGGAAATCGTATTGGAGATATTGGACACGCAATCCAAACTTATGTAGAAAGTGAAGGATTATCTGTTGTTCGTGATTTTATCGGACATGGAATTGGGCCAACGATTCACGAAAGCCCAGCAGTACCTCACTACGGTGAACCAGGGAAAGGTCTTCGCTTAAAAGAAGGAATGGTTATTACGATTGAACCTATGGTGAATACTGGAACTTGGAAAGCGGAAATGGAAAGTAATGGGTGGACTGCTCATACATTAGATGGTGGTTTAAGCTGCCAATTTGAACATACATTAGCCATTACTAAAGATGGTCCACGTATTTTAACGTTACAAAAAGACCACACAGAAGACGTGTTGAACTAAAGGGAGGAAGAAAAAATGGCAATTTTAGTAACAGGTGGAGCAGGGTATATCGGTTCTCATACCGTTATTGAATTAGATAAAGCTGGATTTGACGTTGTTATTGTCGACAACTTCTCAAACAGCTCACCAGAAGTATTGAACCGTTTAAAAACAATCACAGGGAAAGATTTTCCTTTATATGAAGGAGATATTCTAAATCGAGATTTCTTAGTATCGGTTTTTGAAAAAGAAAATATCGATTCAGTGATTCATTTTGCAGGGTTCAAGGCTGTGGGAGAGTCTGTTGAAAAACCTTTAGAATACTATCACAACAACATCACAGGAACATTAGTGTTATTAGACGTAATGCGTCAATTTAACGTGAAGGATATCGTGTTTAGTTCAAGTGCAACTGTATATGGAATGAACAACGCGGTTCCTTTTAAAGAAGAAATGCCAACTAGCGCAACAAACCCTTATGGTTATACAAAAGTGATGCTTGAACAAATCTTAAATGATGTTGCTTTCTCAGATAGCGACTGGTCTGTCACAAACTTACGTTACTTCAACCCAATCGGAGCTCATGAAAGTGGATTGATTGGAGAAGCACCAAACGGAATTCCAAACAACTTAATGCCTTACATCACTCAAGTGGCTGTTGGTAAACGCGAATTCTTAAGCGTGTTTGGTGACGACTACGATACACATGATGGTACTGGAGTTCGTGACTACATCCACGTTGTTGATTTAGCTCGTGGGCACGTACTTGCAGTTAAAAACAATGCGGCTCAAAAAGGTGCAAAAGTCTTTAACTTAGGAACTGGTATTGGATACAGTGTGTTAGATTTAGTAAAAGCATTTATCGCAGAAAATGGAGTGGATATTCCTTATAAAATTGCACCTCGCCGTGCAGGAGATATCGCAACTTGTTATGCGGATGCTTCTAAAGCAAAAGAAGTGCTAGGATGGGTAGCAGAAAAGAACTTGAACGATATGGTTCGCGACTCATGGAACTGGCAAAAGAAAAATCCAGAAGGTTACTAGAAAAAGTTATATAAAAATCAATAAAGCTCCTTCGG
>CALIJD010000307.1 GCA_938017885.1 uncultured Granulicatella sp. | reverse complement strand
AGCCCTTAGTCTAGATGAAGTGAATCGATTACTTGAGGTGCCAGACACATCAACGGTTTTAGGACTAAGAGATAAGGCGATGCTGGAACTGTTATATGCAACCGGGATGCGGGTGAGCGAACTGATTAGTATTGAACTCAGTGATTTGCATTTGGAATTAGGATTCATACAAACGATTGGGAAAGGAAATAAACAACGCATCATTCCAATCGGTCAAGAAGCAACCAACTGGATTCAAAACTATTTAGAGTATGCACGACCAGCCCTAGAAGACGAAAAGAAGTTTTCGAATGTCTTATTTTTAAATCATCGTGGTGGACCATTTACGCGACAAGGTTTCTGGAAAAATTTAAAGAAAATCGTTCAGACGGCCATGATTACAAAGGAAGTGAGCCCGCATACATTGCGCCATTCCTTTGCAACGCATATCTTAGAAGCGGGTGCCGACCTTCGAATCGTACAAGAATTATTAGGGCATTCAGATATTAGTACGACACAAATTTATACACATATTACAAACGAACGAATGAAGGAAATCTACAAACAAGCACATCCTCGTTCATAAATAAGAAAAGGGAGATGGAATTTATGAAATTTAAAAGAATACATGTTATTGTAATGGACTCTGTAGGGATTGGAGAAGCACCTGATGCTGCAAAATTTGACGATGCAGGTTCACATACATTGGGTCACATTTCTGAAACTGTAGGCTTAAATGTTCCAAATATGCAACGTTATGGTTTAGGAAATATCGCTCCTTTAAAAACAGTTCCACCAGTAGAGCATCCAGAGGGAAGCTATACAAAACTTGAAGAAGTTTCTGTTGGTAAAGATACAATGACAGGTCACTGGGAATTAATGGGGCTAAATATTAAAACTCCTTTCCGTGTATTTCCTGATGGTTTCCCACAAGAATTATTAGACCGTATTTCTGAATTCTCAGGAAGAGGAATTGTATGTAACTTACCATATAGTGGTACGGCTGTTATTGATGACTACGGTAAACACCAAATGGAGACAGGTGATTTAATCGTTTATACTTCTGCTGACCCTGTAATGCAAATTGCAGCGCATGAAGAGATTATTCCACTAGAAGAGTTATATCGTATTTGTGAATATGCACGAGAAATTACAAAAGACGATCCATACATGATTGGTCGTATTATCGCACGTCCTTATGTGGGTGAACCAGGCAACTTCCAAAGAACTTCAAACCGTCATGACTATGCGTTGAGTCCATTTGGCGAAACAACATTAGACTTCTTGAAGAAAGATGGTTTTGATGTTATTGCAATTGGTAAGATTAACGATATCTTCAACGGACAAGGAATTACTGAATTCGTTCGTACAAAAGACAATATGGATGGCGTAGATAAACTAGTTGAAGTATTGAAGAAAGACTTCACTGGTATGAGTTTCTTAAACTTAGTTGACTTCGACGCGGTTTATGGACACCGTCGCAATACAAAAGGATACGGAGAAGCGCTTGAAGCGTTTGATGCTCGTATTCCAGAAATCGTAGACAATATGCAAGAAGATGATTTACTCATTATCACTGCTGACCACGGAAACGACCCAACATTCAAGGGAACTGACCACACTCGTGAGTACATTCCAGTGTTAGCCATAAGCAAATCATTAAAACACCCAACACACTTACCACAAGGACACTTCAGTGATATCGCAGAAACTATCAGCGAAAACTTTGGAGTTGCGTCAACTGGTAACGGAACAAGCTTCTTAAAAGAATTAAACTAATACAGAAAGAGGGAACAACATGAGCAAATACGAACAATTAGTTGAAACAAAAACGTTTTTACAAGAAAAAGGCATTGGTCATATTGATTTCGGAATGATTTTAGGTTCAGGTCTTGGGGAACTTGCTGGAGAAGTAAAGAACCCATTAATCTTTGACTATAAAGATATTCCAAACTTCCCAGTGTCTACAGTAGTCGGTCATGCTGGGCGTCTTGTATATGGTGAATTAGAAGGAAAACAAGTTCTAATCATGGACGGACGTTTTCACTACT
>CALIJD010000306.1 GCA_938017885.1 uncultured Granulicatella sp. | reverse complement strand
ATTACAGAGAACACATTTGAGAAGAGCCCTGAAATATTCGTTGTAAATCCGCCAAGGAATGTAATGACAGACGATACGATATTGCTTTGACTTAGTGAGTCGGTAATCTGACTCACTTCACTGGATTGCATTAATTTTGAATGTTGTACAAAATCCGCAACCACGAATAGTAAGTGATTTACACTATCGCCCAGTTGTGACACGGTTTTAGCAATCATCGGCGCAATAATCCAAATCAACAGCGAAATAATCAGAAGCAGAATCACAATAATGCTCAGGATTGCGACACTTCTACGCAGCTTTTGCGGGAAGTTTATCTTCTCCAACACTTGTTCAATTCGCTTCATTGGCACGTTTAAAACAAATGCCAAAATCATCCCTAAAATAAGCGGGAACATCATCCCAATAAATTCGGAAATCCATGTGAGGATGGCGCTAAAATTCAAGACGACAAGTAACGAAACAGCCGCCAGAGCAATCATCACTGCCCAATCTTTTCTAATCTTATCCATACTATAATTCCTTTTTTAATTGTTCTAAGAGCGCATTGCATCCCAATGTCACATCACGGTACGTCGCATCAAAGTCTCCTGTATACCACGGATCGGCAATATCGCGCGGCACTCCTGCCACTTCTAACAAGCGAGCCACCGTCGCATCCGATTTTCCATCGACAAAAGCGTGAATATTACGCACATTCGACGCATCCATTCCAAGAATGTAGTCTGCGTCCAGGTCCGTCGCATCCAACGTCCGTGACACAAGCCCCTTTGCGGAAATGTCGTGCTCCTCGAGTTTCTTACGAGTGCCGTGATGCACCGGATTCCCATGCTCCCACGTACTTGTCGCAGCGGAATCAATCGTAATTTTATCTTCCAATCCTTCTTCATGAACCATTTTTCTAAATACAGCTTCTGCCATCGGAGAACGACAAATGTTGCCCAGGCAGACGAACACAACCTTCATGACCGTCCCTCGCTTTCCATTCTTTCCCTTCACTATAACATACGAGCCACCCCCTTCGCAAAAAAATGTCTGTGTGGTGTTATAGCTTACTCGAACGAACTAAATTTTCTAAAATATCCCCTGTAGAAAACAAAGACAAGATTCCTTCAAATCCTTGCGGATTTTTTTATAATCGCTGTAATGGGGCACCGGCTTGAGCCTACGTCTCAAGCACTTTCGAGATTCAAACGGACTCTAAAAGAGTCCGGAATTCACTTCGAATGCTATCCCACATCACTTCGATTATAAAATCCGCATGATTTTCCGTAATCTTGTCTGTAATCTTTACTAAATTTCTGCCTTAGTTTTTCGTTCGAGCTAGCTTCTACACTTTTTGAAGGCTTGCTCGTCTGTTACACTGCGAGAAACATATGAACGCATGTCACGTCCCTTCATCACCGCACCCCTGCAGCGACGATTTTTCCTGCACCCAACTCTTATTTCTCTTCTCCCTTTCTTTCGAATGAAGGCAAGATCCACATTAGTTATCTACCTAATTGTTCTTTCATTTTATCTAGAAATTGATTTAATTCCTTCTGAACTTTCTGTAATAACTCTTTTTCTTGAGAGTCAGTTAATTTAACTTCTTTCCTCGTATTGTCTTCTCCAATCGTATGGTAGCTTGAATAAATGATATTCCATTCTTTATCTAAAAAGAAAGTCCCGTTTATTTTCTTTCCATCATCCACCGTTGAAAAAAGAACAAGTATTTCGCTATCATCAGGACTTGGAACTCGTACTTTTAAATTCAATTCTCCATCCATTTCAAGCATATCGATACCACCTAAACGTCTAATAACTGAGTCTGATGGGATTCCATATCCTGCTTCTCTAATCTTGTCCGCATTACGATTTCTTAGCACGTGGGCAATCAATTCAATTTTATTATTAGATGAAAAGTCCGGAACTACTTCATCCTCATGAAATAACCAATAGCCAAAACCTATCACTGCGATTATTAGCAGTATCACTCCTGCTTTCTTTTTAGAAATCGACATTCTATTAGCACCCCTACTCACTTTTTAACAAATCATTTCTTTGATTAAGCCAATTATACTGCACGGTATCCATCTGCAGCAGGAATCTTATGATAATCTTTCCATATCATTTTTCTCTCCCTTTCTTTCGAATAAAGGCAAAATCCATTTGAAATAAGGCACAAACACAGGGATAAAAAATAAACGGAATACCCTTCGGATTCTATAGCGGCAATAATAGCGATTGTAATCGATGTGAATTACTGACTCTGGAAATTTATTTCCTAGAGTCAGTTTGAAGCTCGATAGGGAGCGAGACCCTAGGCTCGCCCCGGTACAGCTATTATCGCAGCTATGAAGATATCCGAAGCGGTATGAAGTTTATTTTTTAGCCCCTTGGGCTATATTCTCTCTTCTTTTCAAATGGATTTTGCATCCTTCGAAAACAAAAAATGGTGGACAGCCGTCCACCATTTTTTCTATTCTACTGTAACCGATTTGGCTAAGTTACGCGGTTTATCCACGTCTAAGCCTTTACCTAGAGAAGTGTAGTACGCGATTAATTGCGTTACCACTACAGATACGATTGGTGCAAGTAAGATTGGCACCGCTGGAACGATGATATCGTCGCCTTCTTGTTCAACGCCTTCCATCGCGATTGTTGTTACGACAGCGCCACGAGCTTTCACCTCTTGGATATTTCCGCGAGTGTGGCTTGCTACTACTGGTTCGCTTAATAATGCGATAACTGGAGTGCCTTCTTCGATAAGGGCGATTGTTCCGTGTTTTAATTCCCCTGCGGCAAAGCTTTCAGTTTGCACGTATGAGATTTCTTTTAATTTCAACGCTGCTTCCATCGCTACATAGTAGTCTAAGTGACGACCGATGTAGAAAGCATTGCGAGTTTCTAATAAGCGCTCTTTGACTAAGTCTTGAACGGCTTGTTTGTCTGATAATACGCTCTCGATTGAAGCCGCAACGACACCTAAGTCGTGTTTCATGTCGAATGGAGCTTCTAAGCCTTTAGAAGCTCGTAATGCGTCTGCTAAAACGGCCATTACTGCGATTTGTGCAGTGTAAGCTTTTGTTGAAGCTACGGCGATTTCAGGACCTGCGTGTAATAGTAAAGTATAGCTTGCTTCACGAGAAAGAGTTGACCCTTTCACGTTTGTGATTGTTAATGATGGGAAGTTTTGCTCGTTTACTTTTACCAATGCTTGACGGCTGTCCGCTGTTTCTCCACTTTGTGATAAGAAAATGAAGAATGGTTTTTGTGATAATAATGGTTGGTGGTATGCAAATTCGCTTGCTAAGTGAACTTCTACTGGGATTCCAGCAAGTTGTTCTAACAACGCTTTACCTACCCATCCTGCGTGGTAGCTTGTTCCGCAGGCAATCACGTAAATGCGGTCGCTTGCTAAAATGCTGTCTTGGATTTCTTTATCGACTTGTAATTGACCATTTTCGTCTTGATAGTTTTGGATGATTTTACGTAATACAACTGGTTGTTCATCCATTTCTTTCAACATGTAGTGAGGGTAAGCCCCTTTTTCTAAATCGTCTGCATCTAATTCTGCAACGAATGGTGCACGTTCTACTGGTTCACCGTCGATTGTTTCGATTTCTACAGATGTGTCTGTTAAAGTGATTAACTCTTCGTCTTTGATTTCGATGTAACGGTCTGTTTCAGCGATTGTTGCCATTGCGTCTGAACAGATGACGTTGAAGCCTTCGCCAACCCCTACTAATAATGGGCTCTTATGTTTTGCTGCATAAAGAACGCCTGGTTTTTCGCTATCTAATAAACCAAAAGCGAATGAGCCGCGGATTTCTTTCAACGCACGACGGAACGCTTCTTTCCCTGATAAGTTTTCTTTATTTGCAAAGTATTCTACTAAGTTTACGGCAACTTCTGTATCTGTTTGAGATTTGAAATCAACGTCACTTAAGAATTCTTTTTTCAATTCGTCATAGTTTTCAATAACGCCGTTGTGCACTAATGTGAAACGACCTGATTGTGATTGGTGAGGGTGAGCGTTGTTTTCTGTCGCTGGTCCGTGTGTTGCCCAACGAGTATGCCCAATCCCTGCAAATGCTGGAATTTCTTCATCCACTGCATCACGAAGATTTTGAATACGTCCAACACGTTTTACTAATTGTGTTGAGCCATCTTCGTCCATAATAAATAATCCTGCTGAGTCATATCCACGATACTCAAGCTTTTCTAATCCGTTTAATACTACTGTTTGGATTTTTCCATGTCCAATACATCCTACGATTCCACACATAATGTTTAACTCCTTTAATAAGAGGTCCCTCTCGGTGCCTCCTACTTCTGTAATTTTTGATTATGTTTCTGGTGCGTGCTATCAATTTTGTCATTTCCTTACAAAATGGTTTGTATGTAGCTGTAGACTGCAC
>CALIJD010000305.1 GCA_938017885.1 uncultured Granulicatella sp. | reverse complement strand
GCTCTACATAAGTGTCTTCTTTCTCTTGTACTGGTGAGTTTTGCTGTGGTGCATTCTTTTGAATATCCACAGTTGATTGTGTTTCTTTTGTCTCAATATGCTGCAATTCAGAAATTGTTTCTAAATCAAGTGACTTTCTCAGTACATTTGAAATTCTCACTTTTTCTTCTTCTGGGATGACAAAGTAATAAATTCCATTAATCATCGCTCCATCCCCATTAATGGTATCTGTTTCAAAATGTTGAAGAGCTTCTTTGTGAGTTTGAACAATTTGGAATAATTTTTCAACTGTAAAATTCGTTTTCACTGAATTTTCTAAAGTTTTTAAAATCTCTTCATATTTCGTTACTGAACCTAATGACAGTAATTTTTCGACTAATTTTTGAATCACATATTGTTGACGTTTCTGTCTACCTGTATCTCCTTCTGGATCGTCATAACGCATACGTGCATATCGTAATGCCGCTTCTCCATCTACATGACGTGTCACACCTTCAGTAAATGACTCATCTTCATAAGTAAATGTCAAGGCAGGAGTAATTTCTAATCCGCCCACTGCGTTTACAAGCCCCATTAATCCTTGCATGTCTACTGTAACATAATAGTCAATCGGGATATTTAACATATTTTGAACACTATTAATCGCAAATTTTTCTTTCCCAAATGCATACGCATGATTCAATTTGTCAAAAGTACCATACCCGATAATTTCCGTATAAGAGTCACGAGGAATACTAATCATCGTTGTTTTCTTTTGTTTTGGATTAACGGTTACCAACAACATTGTATCTGAGCGACCCACTTCCGTATCACGACCATAGGCACCATTATCAATCCCCAACAGTAATACTGAAAAACTACTATCATCTGTTAATTCTTTATCACGAAGCTGCATCGTGTCCACTTTCTGGTGAATTGCATCTTCAGCTTGTGAAATACGGCTCCATGCATACGCTACTCCCGCAATTAGGACAGCAACAATAGCGATTGCTACGGTAAGGATAATTTTTCTATTTTTTTGACTTTTTCTTTGTTTTCTTCTATTTGATATTTTTTCTTCGTTTACTCTCATTCATTCCACTCCAATAACTATACAATCAGTTAATTATACCATAGATTCCCTTGAACTCATGAGTATTTATAGTTTTTTAAGAATTAACTTCTTCGTTAAAATAATCCTTTTTAAACTGAAACCCAAAAATCCATCCTTTAATCGTTCCGATTCCATACGCAAAATGAATGGCTATCATAATCAACGGAATCCATAATAATGTAGGGTTAAATTTTTGCTTAGAAATTTCAAATGCTGATAATCCCAATACCGCTAAAACATAAAGTGAAAATACGGTCACGAGCGGTGCAAAACTTATTGGTGTTACCAACATTAAACCTAATAAAGTTGCCACAAATACTCCTGGACCAAAATGGAATAGAGATAAACAATCACGACAAACATGTGATGTTAGTCCTATCCAATATCCATTGGCAAATTTTTGATGAATCATTTTAGACAATGTCGGGCGAATATATTGAAATGATTCAATTGATGTATCGTACCAAATTTTAAATCCATTTTTACGAATACGATAATGATATTCGTTATCTTCTGTACGAGTTAGTTTTTCATCAAAATATCCAACCTGATTTACAACATCACGGTGATACATCCCTTGGAACACAGAATCTACATAACGACTCTCATCCCCTTTACGGTAGTTAGCAATACTACTCCCTAACGCAGATTCTTCTACAATATGTAACGTTTTTGAAAAATCATCATCCGCCTGCACAATAGTTGGTCTTCTTCCTCCACAAACCTTTTCTCCAGATTCAATGACTTTCACATTTGCTTCAATAAAATCAACTGGAATTTTGGAGTGTGCATCGATTTTTAAGAAACACTCCCCTTCAGAATTTTTAAATCCTAAATTAAGGCCAGTGTTTAATGTTTTTCTTGGATTATCTAAAATTTTCACTCCATAGAATAAGTGCTCATTTTCTAGTTTGAATTGATCCATTAAAGAGCGTGTACCATCAGTCGACATTGCGTTCACTAAAACAACTTCAATGTTTTTTAATGGATACGTTTGATTTTTTAAGCTTTCAAAAATTTCTGGCAAATAATCTTGCTCATTATATGCGCTAATATTAACGGAAACTAACATTTTTCCACCTCTTTGTATATGATAAAAGGATTGAGATAACTATCCCAATCCTTTATATTTTATTTCTTTTTATTGGCAATATCAATCAATTCATCATGTAATTCTTGTTCAGAATAACTTTCAAAATTTTCGATAAAATTATAAACACGGTTAATTTGAGAGTTGTCTGCAATTCCAATATGAATCTTCGGAAAGACTTGTTTTGGATTTACTTCACCTTCGTTTAGTAACTCTTCATACATCTTCTCTCCTGGGCGTAATCCAGTAAACTTAATTTCAATATCGCCTTCATTAAATCCTGACAGACGAATTAAGTTTTTCGCTAAGTCTACAATTTTCACCGGTTTCCCCATATCAAGAACGAAGATTTCTCCACCTCGAGCAAGAGAACCTGCTTGGATTACCAATTGAGCAGCTTCTGGAATCGTCATAAAGTATCTGATGATATCTGGGTGTGTAACTGTAACCGGTCCGCCTTCTGCGATTTGTCTTCTAAATAATGGAATAACACTTCCATGGCTTCCAAGTACATTTCCAAATCTAACTGCTACGAACTCCGTTTGGGACCTGTTGTTATAAGTCTGAATG
>CALIJD010000304.1 GCA_938017885.1 uncultured Granulicatella sp. | reverse complement strand
TCCACAATGGAAAGCAATTTATTTATATTCAAACAATCGACAAGATACGTTGAAATACATTGAAAATCAAAAGTTAGAATTTAAACCTGGAGAGTATAAGTACAGTGACTTAGGTTATATGACTTTAGCATTCATTGCAGAAAAGATTACAGGAGAAGCATTTGACAAATATGTAGCAAAAACTATTTATGAGCCTCTTGGATTAAAAAACACTATGTTTAATCGGTTGAAAAATGGAGTAGATAAATCACGAATTGCCGTAACTTCATATGGAAATCCTTTTGAAAAAATGATGATCGATGAAGTAAACTTCCCTAAATTTGGATATGACATGACAGCAGATAAAGAAGCATTTGAAAAGTTCAATGGATGGCGTAATTACGAGCTCCAAGGTGAAGTGAATGATGGGAATGCTTTTATGGCAAATGAAGGATATGCTGGTCACGCAGGGTTGTTTTCTACTGCTACCGATTTATCAACCTTATATCAAGTTTTAGTAGATAAAGGAAAACGAGGAGATACGGTTCTATATGATGAAAAAACCGTGGAACTATTCGTACAAGACGTGTTTAAAACAAAATCAGGTTCAATTCAATCTTATGGATATTTAAAGAATGCTGGGTGGATGCAATCTTTGGCGGAAGATGCGATTGGACACAATGGATTTACTGGCACTTATGTAACAATTTCTCCAAAAAATAAGATAGTAGTAATTGTTCTGACCAATAAAATGAATAATGGACAACAAAAATCTGGAAATTATAGTAACACTCACGATTTTGCTAGCGCAGTCAATTATGCAGTCCATAATGAATTTTTAAGTGAAAAATAGAGGAGGATGTTAGATGAAAAAAATCGTAGTTGGTGGTCAAATTGATAAAGAGGAAGTAAAAGCTTTAGTACTTCAGTATGGTTTACCAGAAGATAGCGTAGAAGTGAAGAGTGATTTGGATGCTGCGATGGCTATTAAATCTGGGACAGCTGATTATTATATTGGAGCTTGCAATACTGGGGGAGGAGGAGCTTTGGCGATGGCTCTAGCTCTTTTAGGAAGAGATAATTGTGTGACAGTATCGATGCCTGGAAAAATAATGCCAGAAGAAGAAATTAGGGAAAATGTTCGAAGTGGAAAGAAAGCATTTGGATTCACTGCGCAACATAAAAATGATGTCGTTCCAATTATCATGGAAGAACTAAATAAAATTTAATAGAAAAAGAGGGAAAGATGATGGATAAAACTTTAGAATTAATAGTTATTGCGTTGCTAGGCGCTTTGTGCTCGATTCTAGCGAATAAAGGGATCGCTGTTTTTAATGATGGGTTAAGACCGATTCTTCCAGAATATTTAGAAAAGAAGATTGGTAAAAAGGAATTAGCAGCAACAAGTTTTGCATTAAGTTTTGGATTGGTTATCGGATTTGGTATTCCAGTATCGATTGGAGCCTCCATTATTTTAGTGCATAGTATTTTATTAATGACAGATATTATCGGTTCTTGGGCTCCAGAAGGAAACATTGGAATGGTAGTATCAGGTGTAGTCGGAGCACTCTATGGTGTGGGTCTTGTGTTAGGTTTACAAGCTGTAGTTGATTTGTTCAATATGCTACCTGTGAACTTTATGCCTGCACTATCTTCTGTAGGTTCGCCTATTATCGTAGGATTTAGTATTTTCCCTGCAATTGCGATTGCAAGCCAACACGGATTTAAAAAAGCAGCAATCACTCTATTAGCTACTTTATTAGCTTTGTTTACGGTCAAACAGTTTGGAACGATTAAATTAGAAGCGACTACTATTAAACTAAGTGCAGAAGGTATGTCTTTACTTGTAGGTATGATTTTCATGATTGTATTTGCAATGCAAGTTAAAGGAGACGGAAGCAATTCTAACGAAACCTTAGTTAGTGTCTTCTTAGAACGTGTAAATAGAATTAAGAAAAATTGGATTTGGTTATCACTTACAGGAGGTCTTGTATCTGCTTCTACTAGTTTGATGATTCTTGCTGGAGATCCTATTTCTCTCAAATTATTGTCAGAAGGTAAAATTAGTGAAGCTGCTTTAGCAGCATTTGCTCGAGGTATTGGATTTATTCCATTAGTATTCTCAACAGCAATTGTAACAGGGGTTTATAGCCCAGCTGGAGCGACGTTTGTATTTGTAGTGGGGATGTTACTAAATGGTAATCCGTTAGTTGCATTTATTGCCGGTGCGGCATTGATGTTTATTGAAGTTCAATTGTTAGCATTAGTGGCTAAAGGATTAGATAAATTCCCTGGAATTCGCGAAATGGGTGAACATATCCGTACAGCGATGAATAAAGTTCTTGAAGTGGCTTTATTAGTTGGTGGTGCTATTGCATCTGAAAAAATCGCACCTGGGATTGGATACTTCTGGGTTATCGGCTTGCTTCTTCTAAATAGAAAGGCTAAAAGTCCTATCGTTGAACTAGCTATCGGACCAGTTGCAGCAATCAGTTTAGGAATAATTGTTAATATTCTATACATGATTGGATTATTCACACCAGTTGCTGGATAGGAGATTGTTGATATGACGTTCATAGATGGAATTACTTATATGCACGAACATACGACCATTGATTTATCTAGATTAAAAAATATTGATGATACTAACTTAAATTGCTTTGATGAAACAGTAGAAGAATTTAAAAAATTATATGTTAAAGGGGTTCGTAACATCGTAGATGTTACGAACCTTGATATGAGAAGAAATCCTTTATATGTTCAAAAGGTTGCTGAGCTTAGTAAAATTAATATTATTCAAGCGACAGGCTTTTATCAAGATAAATTTTTACCGGAATTCGTGACGGATGCGAGTGTGGAAGAGTTAGCTGATTTAATGCGTAGAGAGATTCTAGAAGGAATTGATGGTACTAATATAAAAGCACAAATTATTGGTGAAATAGGAACTAGTAAAAATACAATGACTGATAGAGAAAGAAAGGTTTTTCTCGCCTCGTCAATTGTTCATAAAGACTTAGGAGTTCCAATTACCACTCATACAACTCTAGGAACATATGGTCATGAGCAAGTCGCTTTCTTTAAAAAAGAGAATGTAGACCTAGATAGAGTAATTATTGGACATGTCGATTTAACCGGAGATGTAAATTACATTCTTAAGATGTTAGATGAAGGGGTCTATGTAGAGTTTGATACTGTAGGTAAAGAGAATTATCAACCAGACTTATTGCGAGTAGAAATGCTAAAGGAAATTGAGCAAAGAGGCTATGAAGATAAGGTATTCTTATCTATGGATATTACGCGGAAGTCAAACCTAGAATATCAAGGTGGAATAGGTTATTCTTATCTATTAGATCGTTTTGTTCCAATGTTACGAGAGGGAGGAGTCTCAGACAAATTCATCCGTAAAATGTTAGTGGAAAATCCTAAACGATTTTTAGTAAGGAGTTAAAGATGAAAAGTTATCCTTTAAAAAGTTTGGCAATCGCAGAAGCGCAAGAAATACAATTTAGGTTAGTGGATGAGATTACAAAAGTCTTTCCTGGAAATGAAATTTTAACTAGGGGAGATTTAGGAGTAGTTAAAGGTCTGAATCAACCTGTGTATACAAGAAAAGTCGAAAAGGTTATTGCAAACTTTTTTGATGCAGATGAGGCGCTATTAGTTAGAGGTTCAGGAACAAATGCGATAAGACTGGCGTTACATGCGGGTGTTGATCGCAAAAAGAAAATATTAATTCATGATGCGCCTATTTATCCAACAACGAATGTGAGTTTTGAAATGTTAGGTATTACATTTGAAAAAGTGGACTTTAACGACTTAAATGCTCTGAAAGATATTATAAAAAGTAAAGAAATAACATCGGCTCTAGTTCAAATTACAAGACAGCTTCCTTCTGATTCTTATGAAGCTGAAACGGTGATTAAAACAATTAAAGAGTTGCGCCCTGATATGTTTGTGATAACAGATGACAACTATTCTGTTTTTAAAACAGATAAAATAGGGGTACAGTATGGAGCTGATGTTTCTTGCTTTTCAACTTTTAAGCTTTTAGGACCAGAAGGAATAGGTTGTATAGTTGGAAAATCAGAAGCGCTACAAAGCTTGAAGAAGGAAAACTATTCCGGTGGAGGACAAGTGCAGGGACATGAAGCTCTAGATGTTTTGAAAGGAATGATATATGTTCCAGTTTCTCAAGCTATTTCCGCGAAAGTCGGTGAAGAAGTTTGTGAGTTACTAAATAAAGGAGCTATTGAGGCTGTTAAAGAAGCAAATATAGTAAATGCTCAATCGAGAGTTTTGATTGTAGAATTAAAAGAACCGATAGCTGAAGAAGTCATTGAGGAAGCAACAAAATTAGGAGCATTGCCTTATCCTGTAGGGGCAGAGTCTCAATATGAGTTTTGTCCTCTATTTTATAGAGTTTCGGGGACTTTTAGAAATGCTGATCCGACTGCAGAAAAAAGATTGATTCGTATTAATCCGAATCGCTCTGGGGCTAAAACCATTTTAAGAATACTGAAAGAATCAATAGAAAAAGTAAAAGAGTAAAAAAAGAGGAAGAGTATGGTAGAAAAGTTTTTAATGAAAAAAGGTCAAGTAATCAATGCTATCGCATCGGATTTTTTAAAGAAATCTGTAGGAGATAAAGTTCCGAGTATTTCTGAATATCAGGAAGATTTAGAAGTAGCTCGTGGTACAGTTCAAAATGCGATTTCTTATTTAAAGAGCGAGGGGGCTTTTAAATTAATCAGTAAAGGGCACCAAGGTTCGTTTATTTCAGAAATTAATTATGAAATATTACAATCTTATGCATTGTCAGAAACGGTTCTTGGGACGATGACTTTGCCATACTCTAAACTCTATGAAGGTTTAGCAACCGGAATATACGAAGAATTTCGCAATAACCATATTCCATTGAATTTAGGTTATATTCGGGGTTCAAAAGAAAGAATTAAAGCAGTTACGAGCAAGTTTTACCGTTTTGCAATTGTTTCTAAATTTGCTGCAAAACAAGCTGTTCGTAATCGTGAACCGCTAGAAATAGCACTAGACTTCGGAAAAAACAGTTATTTAAGCGAGCATGTTATTGTCTATTCAAGTGAAAATACTGATAAAACTATTGAGGACAAAAAAGTAGCCATTGATTATAATTCAATCGACCAATACCTACTAACTGAAGAAGTTGTAAAAGGTAAAAATATTCAATTAGTTGAAATGCCTGGATTTCAAATTTTAACAGCGCTAAGAAAGGGAATTGTAGACGTTGGTGTTTGGAATTTAGATGAATTAATGGATAAAGATTATTCCGATTTAAGCTATTCGAAATTAAAACACAATCAGTGGATTGATGATATGACATCTGCTGTTGTTGTAGTTCATAAAGATGATGATTCGCTTAGGGCGTTCTTTAATCAAAGTGTAGCTGCAGATAAAATAATTGAGATTCAAGAAAAAGTGAAAAATAATGAGATGATTCCTCAATATTAAAAGGGGTGAGTTCATGCTAGAAGAGAAATTAGATGTTCTGGTAGTGGCGGATGTTATAGATGAAGATACAAAAAAATATATTTTGAAGGCTCGGAATTTTTTTCAAAAAGAAATGGAGTTTAATGATGAAACGAAGGTTGAAGTTTTTCTGATTCATTTAGCGATGGCTGAATCAAGACGCAGAAAAAATGAAGTGTTGGATGCCAAAATGGAAGAAATCGTTCGAAATGAAGTTAATAACCATCATAATTTTGCTGAATGTAAAGAAGTTTGGAGTCGCTTATCAAATTATATCTGTGAAGAAGTGTATTCAGAAAATGAATTAGAGTTTATTTATCTTCATTTATTGAATTTATTAGAAGGTGACAAAGATGTTTCTTAATCTTGTGAATAGAAGAAATCGGTCTTTAGTCGATTTTGCAGTCAAACTGCATCAAGATGGCGAAATCCTCCCGGATACTTATGTGATTGATTTAGATGCGGTTATCCAAAACGCAAAATATATGTCTGAAACTGCAAATAAAGAAGATGTTGAGCTTTATTATATGCTTAAACAGATTGGAAGAAATCCATTTATAGCAAGAGCGATTGCTGAAAATACAGATATAAAAAAAGCAGTTGTTGTTGACTATAAAGAAGCATTAAGAATGATGGAAGAGGGTTTACTTCTAGGTAATGTAGGGCATTTAGTTCAAATTCCTGATACTTTATTGGAGAAAATCATTTCGTATGGAACAGATTACATTACGGTGTACTCTTTTGAGAAAGTACAGCAGATTATTCGTGTTGCAAATCGATTAAAAAAACATCAGAAGCTTTTGTTAAAAGTTATTGAGAAAGGCGACAATATTTATGATGGTCAATACGGTGGCTTTCATTTGTTTGATTTAAATGATGTCATTGCTATTGTTAAAGAGTCTGAATGGGTAAAAATAGGTGGACTAACTTCGTTTCCTTGTTTTTTATTTGATGGTAAAGAAAATATTATTCCAACCAATAACATGAAAACAGTAGAAAAAGCGAAAGAAATTCTTGAAAAAGAAGGAATTCAACCAATACTGAATATGCCATCTGCTACTTGTTCCGTAACGATTCCAGAGATTCGTAAGCTAGGGGGGCATCAAGGGGAGCCTGGTCATGCCTTAACGGGAACCACTCCACTTCATGCTGTGTTAGATTTACCAGAAATTCCTGCCTTAGTGTATGTTAGCGAAATCTCTCATAATTTAGATGGCCATTCGTATTTTTATGGTGGTGGATATTATAGACGAGGGCATTTTGAGAATGTGGAAGTTGTTAATGGAGATAATGTTGTTTTTGATACAGTTCTTCCTCTGAAAGATGAGAGTATTGATTATTATATTGAGACTAAAAATGAGCATCCGGTTGGAGCAACTGTGATTGGTTCTTTTAGAACTCAGATTTTTGTTACTCGAAGTGATTTGGCTATTGTTTCAGGATTACAGAGTGGGGAACCTC
>CALIJD010000303.1 GCA_938017885.1 uncultured Granulicatella sp. | reverse complement strand
TGATGACGTTCTAAAGAATTTCATGTTCTCTATCTCAAATACTAGATTAGCTTCGATTTTAGAAGTTGCTGAACCTGATTTCCAATTACGAATGCTTGAGAAATTACCATTTAGACGTGTAATTTTACTGTTCCAGCAAATGTCAAACGATGATGTCGTGGATATTTTAGGAAATTTGCCAGTGGGAATTCGTAAGCGATACATCAAAATGATGAAGCAAAGTTCTCAAGATGATATTCAAACGATGTTAAATTACGCTCCGGATACAGCCGGGGGAATTATGACTACGGAGTACATTACGGTAAAAGAACACTTAACGGTAGAAGAAACTCTTTCTAAACTAAGAGAGATTTCTCCAAACTCAGAAATTATTAACATTATTTTCGTAACGAGTTTACAACGGAAATTAATTGGATGGATTGATATTCGTGATTTATTTACGCATGATTTAGATGAGAGTTTACACGATGTGATGCATACGAATATCATTTCCGTTTTACCAGAAGAAGACCAAGAAGAAGTGGCTCGTATTTCGACTAAGTATGACTTATCTGTCGTGCCAGTAGTCAATAAGCAAAATGTGTTGCTTGGGATTATCACAATCGATGATATCGTTCATGTCTTGCAAGAAGAACACCACGAGGATATGTTATTAATCAGCGGGGTTGAAGGAACTGAACGAATTGGTGGACCTTTTAAAGAATCGATTCAAAAACGGACCCCTTGGCTATTAATTAACTTAATTACAGCCTTTATGGCGAGTGCGGTTGTCGGATTATTCCAGGATACAATTGAACAAGTTGTTGTTCTTGCAGTTGCGATGCCAATTATTACTGGGATGGGTGGAAACTCAGCTTCTCAAACATTAGCGCTCGTTATTCAAGAGGTTGCAATTGGTCAACTAACATGGGAAAAAGACAAAAGGTATGTATTAAATGAAATCTGGCTTGGATTAGTCAATGGGATTATTGCAGGGATTTTTGCAGCGATTGCACTCTACATCCCATATCAAAACTTTTTCTTATCGATTATCGTCATTTTAGCAATGGCGATGAACTTAATGGTAGGGGCCTTCTTCGGCTTCTTTGTACCTTTATTCTTAAAGAAACTAAATTTAGACCCAGCCATTTCATCGACGATTTTTGTAACAACAGCTACGGACGTATTAGGATTCTTTATCTTCTTATACTTAGCTGAATTGTTCTTGCCATTATTAATGTAGTTTGATAGAATAATTTGAATTTTATTGTAGTAGTGTTAAGGAGTTATTCATGAATTTAGAACAAATGAAAGAAAGACAAAAGCGTATTCGAAATTTTTCGATTATCGCGCATATTGACCACGGAAAGTCTACATTGGCCGATCGTATCTTACAAGCAACCGATACAGTTGCTGACCGTGAGATGCAAGATCAATTATTAGACTCAATGGATCTTGAAAGAGAACGTGGTATTACCATTAAATTAAACGCTGTGGAATTAACTTATGATGCTAAAGATGGCACAGAGTATATCTTCCATTTAATTGATACGCCAGGGCATGTGGACTTCACTTACGAAGTTTCACGTAGTTTAGCAGCTTGTGAAGGGGCTATTCTTGTAGTAGATGCTGCTCAAGGAATTGAAGCACAAACTTTGGCAAATGTGTATTTAGCAATTGATAATGATTTAGAAATCATTCCTGTTATTAATAAAATCGATCTTCCTGCAGCGGACCCTGAACGCGTACGAACGGAAATTGAAGATGTTATTGGCATTGATGCCAGTGAGGCGGTTTTAGCAAGTGCTAAAGTGGGAATCGGTATTCCAGAAATTTTGGAACAGATTGTAGAAAAAGTTCCTGCGCCTACTGGTGATATTGAAGCACCATTACAAGCGTTGATTTTCGACTCTGTCTATGATGCGTATCGCGGGGTTGTGTTAAATGTCCGTATTCAAAACGGGATTGTAAAACCTGGCGATAAAATTCAATTGATGAGTAATGGAAAGACTTTTGATGTAGTTGATGTTGGAATCTTCTCACCAAAACCAATCAGCCGTGATTACCTAATGGTTGGAGATGTGGGTTACATCACTGCTTCTATTAAAACAATTCAAGATACTCGTGTAGGGGATACGGTTACTTTAGCGAATAATCCTGCTAGTGAACCGTTAGATGGATATCGTAAAATGAATCCAATGGTATACTGTGGTTTATATCCAATCGATTCATCAAAATATAATGACTTACGTGATGCTTTAGAAAAATTACAATTAAATGATGCGGCGCTTCAGTTTGAGGCAGAAACTTCTCAGGCTCTTGGATTTGGTTTCCGTTGTGGATTCCTAGGATTACTTCATATGGATGTTATTCAAGAACGCTTAGAGCGCGAATTCGATTTAGATTTAATTACAACAGCACCATCTGTAATTTATCATGTACAAAAAACAGATGGTACAGAGGTGATTGTATCAAACCCAGCTGAGATGCCGGACCAATCCAGTGTTCAATCGATTGAAGAGCCATACGTAAAAGCATCTATTATGGTGCCAAACGAATATGTAGGAAGCGTAATGGATATTTGTCAACGTAAGCGTGGTGTCTTTGTAACGATGGATTACTTAGATGAATACCGCGTGAATGTGATATACGAAATGCCACTTTCTGAAATTATCTTTGATTTCTTTGATTCGTTGAAATCAAGTACTAAAGGATATGCATCATTGGATTATGATTTAATCGGTTATAGACCAAGCAAGTTAGTGAAAATGGATATCATGTTAAATGGAGAAGTTGTCGATGCTTTAAGTATTATCGTTCATAAAGACTTTGCTTATGGACGTGGTAAAGCCATCACAGAAAAATTAAGAACTTTAATTCCACGTCAGCAATTCGAAGTTCCTATTCAAGCGGCTATTGGAAATAAGATTCTCTCACGTACAAATATTAAAGCCCTCCGCAAAAACGTGCTTGCAAAATGTTATGGAGGAGACGTTTCTCGTAAACGTAAATTATTAGAGAAACAAAAAGAAGGGAAGAAACGTATGAAGCAAGTGGGATCAGTAGAAGTACCACAAGAAGCGTTCATGTCAGTTCTTAACCTTAACGAAGAAGAGAAGTAGTTTTTTAAATGACTTTTTACTGTAGTAAAAGGACGCAAGCAGCCAGCTAAAGCTGTCTCATTGCTAAAACTTGAGCCTAAGGTCTCAAGTTTTCCTGTAATATAAGCCTGAAAGGCTTATATTACTAATACTACGGTAAAAAGTCATTTGTGTTGTATCATTCTTTTATGAATTGGCGTATAAAAGACTTCTTTTACTCGTGCTACAATGGAAAGTTTTTTTATTTCCATTCTTTTATGAAATTTCGTTTGAATAATATATTTCTTCATTTTGAATTTCTTAAAACGTACACAATAAGCCAGCTCAAGCTGTTTTATTCTAATACTACGGTAAAATATCATTTT
>CALIJD010000302.1 GCA_938017885.1 uncultured Granulicatella sp. | reverse complement strand
CGCTGACCTACTTGCATAGTTTTGCAAGAATCGGTGCTCGCTACCATGAACACGCACATAGTTTATATATCGATACACTTTCAAGCTACGGAATTATCGGAACATTGCTTCTTGCAATTGCTTCTTTTAAACCTGTTCGTATGATTTTAGAAATGAGTCGCGATCCAAAGAAACGTCCAATCGTTGGACTCTATGTGTCACTCATCGTTGTACTTTTCGTACATGGCATATTCGATGTGGCCATTCTTTGGGTACAAAGTGCATTCCTATTTTTATTAGTAATGACAAGTATCCCGATGTGGCTAAAACAAGAAGAAAATAAAATGTCCCATGAATAGTAAACAATAAAACTCCCAACTTTCACTTTTGTGAGGTTGGGAGTTTTTGCTGACTTATTTTGTTAAGTTACGAATGTTTTTGAAGATGCCTTTATGGATTTCAATCTTCGTATCATTTCCAATTACAACCAACGCATTTTGATCCATGATAGCTTTCATCGTTGGAGCGTATGCGCGTACCTTTTCAGGAGTTACCGCCAAGACTTCATCACGGAACTGTTGCACTCTCTCTTGTGTCAAATGCGTGAAGTAACGTGTGAAGGCTACAGCACCTTTTTGAGCAGCTGAAAGTGGACGGTCAATCGTACTGAATGTACCAATCAAGTTCTTTTCAAACTCGGCCTTAGAAAGATTGAAGTTTTCTAAGTATTCTACTTGTCCATTATAACGTTCGAGTGTTTCAACGATGTTCGGATCGCGGTAAGAAAGACCTGCGACGTCCCCTTTATCAGTGATTACACTCATACCGCCGTACGCCCCACCTTGAACACGAACCGTATTCCATAAATAATCAAGTCCTAGAACTGATTTTAAGAATAGATTCATTCCGTTCACCGGAACCCCTAGAAGCGTTTGGTTATATCCTTTTGCGACATAGTTGATTTCTTGGGCTGTCTTAAATCCTTCATTTAACACTTCCACTGGATTTGTGAAGGCTTGTTTTTCAACTTTGTGATTTCCAAGATGTTTGAAGAAGTCCTCTGACACTTGTTTGAAATGTTCAAAGTCTTCCTTACTTCCGACAAAGGTTGCCACTAATTGGTCTGTTGTTAAAATCGTTTTTAACACAGCTTTCAAGCGGTCGATAAATGCTTGAGGCTCAGCGTCAAAACCAACAACCACATTGCAAATAAAGTCGTAGTAGTCGATTCCTTCAAGCGATTGTAAGTATTTCGCGCCTTCGTAGTAGTAAGACTCTAAACGACGAAGCGCAGCCACGTGTGAACCATAGTTGAAGTTCATCTCTAAGTCCGCTTTCACATTAAGTAATAGCTCTTTGATTTTTTCTACATCATCCAAGTTCGAACGATGAACGATTTCTTCAATCAAACTCAAAAGCTGTGGTTGATATTCCGACAAGGCTTTCCCACTCACTGTGAATTTAGGATAGTAAATATTGTCTGCCACCGATTCCGTAATCACAGTCGCGTTCGTTCCGATACCGCCAGTGTAGAAGTCGATTTCTGTGCTGAGGGCTTCATCTGTGAAGTTTTCCGTTCCAACTTCCCCTAATACTTCCGTTAAGAACGCAACGACTGGAATATCTTCAGTCTTCACGCCGGATAAATCGAAGTAATATTTCACGTAAGAAATGCCTGCTGTGAAGTCTTCATAGTGTAAGTAGGTTGGTTTGCCTTCTTGTTCATCCACAGTTAGTGGTAATGGCTTCACTTCGCGGTCGATATCTTCAATCGAGAGTTTAGGCAATTTCGCCAAATCTTCTTCTTTGTCAGGAGTTGTTTGACGTTCTAATAATTTTTGAGTTTCTTCAACCAATGCTTCTAATTCTTCGTCACTTAGTGAAGCCTTATAGGCAGCTAATTGTTCTTTTAGCGCTTGGTCTTTACGCTCTAGAAGTCCTGGTTCAGGAGAAAGTGTAATAACTGCTGAGTGCGTATTTTCTAATAATGTACTTTGAATTAATTTTTCGAAGTATCCATTGGTCATTTCTCTTTGAATCTTATCTAAAATTGGTTGATACTCAAATGTCTCAAACACATTTCCGCCATATAACCAGCTTGTTAGCGCGTTTAGAGAATACAAAATACCTTTAGGAGTAGAACCTTCTAATGCTGTAAGCTCTTTGTATCGGAACGCCGCCTTGTTTAATGCCGCTTGAATGGCTTTTTGAGGAATTCCTTCTTCAACGAGTCGTTTTAATTCTGTTTCAATAATCGTAATAAATTCTTCTTTTGCAGAAGGATTTGTATCTTTCAGAACAATTTCAAATATAGGTGAATATGTTGCCGCACCAAAACCACCAGAAACATCCGAACCGAGTCCTGATTTCAAAAGTGCTTTTTTAATAGGAGCTGTATTACTTCCTAAAAGAAGCTCGTCTAATACTGCTAAGGCAATAAGAGATTCAGCATCCGTCCCTTTTCCAGCAGCCCAAACATAAGCAAGCAATGTTTTGTTTTCTTCAGATTCTTCTTGAGAAATCGAGAATTTTGCTTCTAATTCATGTCTTTTTTCAAACGGAGCTTGTTCAACAGGACCAAAGTCATATGCTTTTGGTTCGAATGCATCAAAATATTCACTTAACTGACCAAAAGCAACATCTAAATCTAGATTCCCATATAATGTAACACGCGCATTACTTGGGTGATAATATTTGTCATGGAAATCCACAAATTTCTCTTGTGTTAAAGTCGGGATGCTAACAGGCATTCCTCCTGAAATATGTTTATACACCGTATCTGGATATAAAGTGGGTTCAATTAAACGATATAATTCTGATTCTGGTTGGGAGAAAGCCCCACGCATTTCGTTATACACAACGCCTTTATAAATCAGTTCATCGTCTGCATTCTCCAGATGATAATGCCATCCCTCTTGCATTAAAATTTGAGGATCCTGCTTAAAGTTCGGATAGAACACAGCATCTAAATAAACAGACATTAAATTGGTAAAATCTTTTTGATTACGAGAAGATACTGGATACACTGTTTTATCTGAATAAGTCATCGCATTTAAGAAAGTATTTAGTGATCCTTTTAATAACTCTACAAAAGGTTCTTTGGTTGGATACTTTCTAGATCCATTTAATACTGAATGTTCGATAATATGCGCAATTCCGTTATCATCATATGGTGGAGTTCTAAATGCGATATTAAAAGCTTTATTATCGTCTTCGTTTTCTAAATAAAGAACTTTCGCTCCTGTTTTCTCATGTTGATATAAATACCCTACAGAACGGATATCTGGTAAGTCTCTCTTTTCTAATAATTTAAAGCCTTTAAATTCTTTTGGCATAAAATTCCTCCTTCTTCTTAAAAGGTTTTC
>CALIJD010000301.1 GCA_938017885.1 uncultured Granulicatella sp. | reverse complement strand
CGCTTTTAATAGTGTTGATTTTCCTGCACCATTGGGCCCAATAATCCCTGTAATGGTTGGTCCTTCAATGGATAAATTGCAGTCTTGTAAAACATGTGGTTGCATCGCGTATGATACCCCAACATTTTTAATCGTAATCAATGAATTCATCCTCTCAATTTATGTAGATTCTACATTTATTAGGTTACCCTAAAAAAATAATTTCGTCAAGTGTTTTTTTAGGTTTACCAAATTTTTTTCAGAAAATTTATGAAAACAAGCCTTTACCCCTTAAATCAGCTGATTATCTCTCTTTTAAAAGCGCAAAAAGGCGCCTTCCATTGCCCAGAAGACGCCCTTTCAAACTCTTTATTTTGTTAATAATGCTGCAGCTGCTTCATCACAAATCACAGTCACTTTTGGATGTTTTTGTAAGATACTTGCTGGAACCTCTTCTGTAATTGGGCCTTCTACTAAGCCTTTAATCGCATGAATTTTCTTAGGTCCGAATGCAATCAGTACAATCTCTTTAGCATCCATAATTGATTGTAAGCCCATTGAGTAAGCATAGCGTGGCACATCCTCTTCTTTTTCGAAGAAACGTTTGTTGGCTTCAATCGTTGACTCTGTTAAATGAACTTTGTGCGTACGTTGAGTGAACGGCGTACCTGGCTCATTGAATCCAATATGTGCGTTACTTCCAATTCCCAACAATTGTAAGTCCACTGGATTTTCTTGAAGAATACGTTCATAGCGTTCTACTTCCGCATCGACATCTTTGGCTAATCCATCTGGTAAATAGCTATGTTTGAATGGTTTTGCATCGAATAATTGCTCTTTCATGAAATAATGATAGCTATGTTCATCCGTTGGCGCTAATCCGACATATTCATCTAAGTTTACTGACACCCGATCTGAAAAATCTAAATCACTATTTCGAAGTAATTCATATAACCCAATTGGACTTGATCCAGTTGCCAACCCAAATACTTGCGCTCCTTCGCCGTGTGCACGTTTAAACACCTCAAAAGCTGCTTTTGCTCCCTCTTCTTGAGTTTTTACAACAATAACTTCCATAAATAATACCTCCCTGTATTCCCTTTCATAAAAGGGTTCTAAAAACATGAACAACTGCTCAACTCTATTCTAACAAAAATTCAGAGGTCTTTAAATAGCTAAATTCATTTTAGTTTATAAAATCTTCCCTATCCTGCCGTAGAAATTCCTCTTAACTATAACAAAGAGGAGAGTTTCCTCTCCTCACTTTTTGAAACATCCTACAAGCGGTTCCCTCTCTCAAGCTCATGACGAACCGCTAATCGAATGACCCAGTAACAAGCATAGATAAAGATTCCTGCTAATACAACTCCTCCAAGAACCACTGGTAATCCTATATCCATATAGAGCACCTCCAATGAGACTCAAACCTTTTAAAACCGACATTCTACAACTTTATTATAGCATTCCGACTTTGAAATTCAATAGATGCTCCGCTTAAAAAACACAAAAGACTATCCCATAAAAGGATAGTCTAACGATTATGATTTCGACATAAATCTAGCAAAGAATTTTCCATACCACTGCGCATTGGTAATATTAAAGTACTCTCTGTATTCTTTACGATATTTGAAGAAATAGAAGGCTTTTATAAGGCATTTCAAAAGCTGGCCTTCCGCAAGTAACAAAAGACTAGTGAACCCTATAAATAACCAACCGAATAAGAAACTCATAAGACCTGGATTATCTTTACTAAATTCGCCAAAATTAAAAGTCCAACGGTTTAGTATTGAT
>CALIJD010000300.1 GCA_938017885.1 uncultured Granulicatella sp. | reverse complement strand
CCAATATATTCGGCAATTGCAAGAGTGGCTGCATTGGCTGAATAAATCGAGATAGCATCAAAAAGTTCTTTGATTGTATATTTTTCATTTGGCCATAGTGGCACATTGGATAAATTATAATTGGCACTTAATTGATTTGCTCTGGGACTAATTGGGATTTTTGTTTCCCAAGTGATTTCTCCTTTTTTTATCGCTTCTAAAATTAAATATTGTGAAATCATTTTACTCATTGAAGCAATTCCACGAACTTCATCTTGATTTTTTTGCATCAAAATTTTTCCGCTCGTTTGCTCGATTGCAATGTAGCTTTGTACATCTTGAATCGCAGCTGCTTCTTCTTTTTCTTTTGCGGCATCTTGCGCATAAATAACTGGCGTGAAACTCGCAGCGCTCATAGCAAATACGCTAAGGGCACACACGAATTTTTTCATCCATTTACGAGGACCTTTCATGTTTTTATATCTCCTAAATCTCTCAAATCTGCTTACTCATGTTACCGAAAAAATAAAGGAAAAACAATGGTAATCTGATTAATCTTTTATTACAAAATTGCAGTTTCTTTTTAATCTCATATTCGCTTTCTGTTCGAGAAGAAAATATTATTGTATCCACATCAATAATGGATGCCCTTCCATCTTTTAACATGAAAAAACACAAAAAGAAATGCATTATTTTCTTTTTGTGTTTTTTTAAAATTCTTTATGACTTTTTAGAAATTGATCTTCTTCTAATGTCGATTTTCTTCCTAGAATTTGATTTCGATGGGGATATCTACCAAATTGTTCAATAATCGCACGATGAGCCAATTCATATTTTTTTCGACGTTCTAATCCTGGTTCATCAAACCATTTTGCCGCCCAATCATGAATCCAAAGAGACTCTGAATGCATGAAAGGCATCACAAGAAATCCTTGCTCCTCCACCGTCAATTCCTTCCAATAAGGTAAAGCTTCCTGGGCAAGTATTAACGCTAAAGAATCCGCAGCGAACGCTTTTACATTCTCACGAAACATATTTCTTGAGAATTGATCCAGAACAATAATTTCAGCTAGACGGCCTCGAGGAGTCTTGCGCCAATGGACCGTTTCGCCTGAAATGATAGCCTCATAAGTAGGCAGAAATCTCGTTCGAATTTCTGTATCCAATTCCTCCGATTTCTTAAACCAATCGGCAGGCTCACATTCTTTAAACCAGAACTCTAATACTTCTTGGGGCGAAACAATCATTATCCAATCGCTTCTTTCTTCGTTTTTTCATCTAGCTGATCGTTCATTCTTCCATATTTATATCCTTGCAAGTCAACAGTTACAAATAAGAACCCTAACTCTTGCATCATCTGATTAATTTCTTCGTGATTTTTAACTAATTTTTCAATTTGGTCTGCCCCTACTTCAATACGAGCCAAATCTTGATGTACTCGAACACGCACAGGTTCAAATCCACGTTTTGCAAAATATTCTTCCGCCTTAAACACCGCTTCTACTTTTTCAGGAGTAATGCGAGTTCCATATGGAAAACGAGAAGCTAAACTGCAAGAAGGAGTCTTATTCCAGTTCGTCACTCCTGCACGTTTGGCTAATTCACGAATTTCTGATTTATATAATCCAGCTTCTTGCAAGAGGCTACGCACGCCTTCCTCATTACGCGCCTTCACACCGGGACGATAATCGTTGATGTCGTCCATAATTAATCCATCTGAAAGAACAGTAAATCCTTCTGGTTCCACATTTTTTTTGATGGTTTGATAGAGCATTTTTTTACTGTAATACCAACTGTTCGGAGTGTTTGAAGCAATGTGCGGATCGGATAACTCTTCCATTTCAAGTCCTAATACACGAGCACCCATTTCTGTTCCTAAATCGATTGCTTCACTAAATTCTCGGTCCGAGAACAATTCCGAGTTCACGACTGCTGCAATCACATTGTCACGTCCTAGAGTATCCACTGCAATCTTCAATAAATAGCTACTATCGATTCCTCCAGAATAGGGTACTACAATTTTTCCCACTTCTTTTAACAGTTCGCGTAATCGTGCTTCTTTTTCATACATTATTTGTTCCTTCTTTCTATCCTAAAAGCTTTCTCGACCTGTAAATTCTTCCAAGTATGCTTTGTCTAAAATCAGTAATTTCTGATTATGAATTTCAACGACGCCTTCTTCTTTTAAATCATGAATAATGCGGTTTACGCTATTACGAGTAGATATTCCACAAAAGCCAGCAATATCTTCATTCGTAACGTTAAAATCGATGAGGATTCCATCTTCTACTTCCACGCCAAATTGATTCATCAATTTATATAGGAAGGAACAGACCGCCCCTTTCTTCCCATTCATCGTCATATATTGCAATGATTCAATGGTTTCAGACAATTTATTCCGGTAATATTCCCGAATATAATCTTGTAAGTGTTTATCATCTCTTACATATTCCCAGAACTTAATGCGTGGAATACGGTAGAAAGTTGCCTCGTCACTCTCAATGCGTACGTTAAAAGGTGCTGATGTATAGTTAGAAACTTCGTCACGAACAAGTGAAACGATATCCACGGGCGTCACGTACTCTAAATTAAACTCCCGACCATCTTTCATTATGATACTAGTCTTCACTACCCCATCAATCAGTACATAAGTATAGGCCTGCTCCAAACCACGGTATGCCAGGTACATGTGTTTTTTCTTCTTAATAATAGGGGTATTTTCTTTCTCTAAAAAATCGATTAAATATTTTTCACTGTTCAAATTGAACACTCCTCTAAGACAATTTCCTATACACACTATTATCATCTTACCACGAAAATATACGTTAACAAATGTTACTAACCTTTGAGGCTTCTGCTATCAGTTATTTGAGTATACTTATAATCGTCAAACAAATTAAAGGAGATGTTATCATGGTTGAAATTAAACTACCTTACGACAAAAAGACAATTACTGCTGTAATTCCTGACAAAAACTTTGCAGGATTACTTGAATCGAAAGCGGAAAACTACCACAATCCTCTTTCTGAACAAGAAACAGTGGAAAAATCAATGGATAACCCAATTGGTAGCCAAACATTAGAAGAATTAGCAAAAGGTAAAAAAGATATCGTATTAATCAGTTCTGACCATACACGTCCTGTTCCTTCACATATCATTACCCCTATCATTTTACGTCGTATCCGTAGCGTAAACCCAGACGCTCGTATCCGTATTTTAGTAGCGACTGGTTTCCACCGTCCTTCAACCCGAGAAGAGTTAATTAACAAATACGGTCAAGAAATCGTGGACAATGAAGAAATCGTAATGCACATTTCTACAAACGACGAAGACATGGTGAAAATCGGTCAACTTCCTTCAGGCGGTGACTGCATCATCAACCGTATCGCCGCTGAAGCAGACTTATTAATCGCTGAAGGATTTATCGAAAGCCACTTCTTCGCTGGATTCTCCGGCGGACGTAAATCTGTTCTTCCTGGGGTTGCTTCCTATAAAACAATTATGGCAAACCACAGTGGCGACTTTATCGACTCAGACAAATCACGTACTGGTAACTTAGACCATAACCCAATCCACGAAGATATGTTATACGCAGCACGTACTGCAAACTTAGCCTTCATCGTAAACGTTGTATTAGACGGTGAAAAACATATCATCGGTTCATTTGCCGGAGACATGGTTGAAGCCCACAAAGTAGGTTGCGAATTCGTTCGTGAATTAGCTCATGTAACTAAAATTCCTTGCGATATCGCCGTTTCAACAAATGGTGGTTTCCCATTAGACCAAAACATCTACCAAGCAGTTAAAGGTATGACTGCTGCTGAAGCAACAAACAAAGAAGGCGGCGTGATTATCATGGTTGCTGGTTGTCAAGATGGTCACGGTGGTGAAGGTTTCTACCGTAACTTAGCAGATGTTAAAGATCCTAAAGACTTCTTAGAACAAGCCATTAACACTCCAAGACTTGAAACCGTTCCAGACCAATGGACTTCACAAATCTTAGCGCGTATTCTAGTGCATCACCATGTAATCTTCGTTTCTGATTTAGTAGAAGAATCATTAATCACAAACATGCATATGGAATTAGCGAAAACATTTGACGAAGCTCTTGCACGTGCCTTCGAACTTCAAGGAGCAGACGCAAAAGTAACAGTTATCCGCGATGGATTATCTGTCATCGTCGAAGATAAATAATATGAAACAAGAAGAAATCCTACAACAAGTTAAAGATGGACGCCTCTCTGTTGAAGAAGCGTCCACCCTTCTAAAAGGGATTGAAGATATTGGTTACGCGGCCATTGATCTTTCACGCCAAAAGCGCAATGGATTTCCAGAAATCATTTATGGTGAAGGAAAAAACATTGAGCAATTAATTGGCATCATCACGGCAATGAATGAGCATAAAACAGCCATTCTTGCGACACGCGTGAACGCCGAAAAAGGTGAAGCTCTGGCACAGGCTTTCCCTGAAGGGGTCTACGAACCACTCGGACGTACCTTTGTCCTTAACCCAATCGCACCAAAACATGACCACTACATCGCAGTCGTCACAGCGGGCACAAGCGACATTCCTGTTGCCGAAGAAGCAGCTGTCACTGCTGAGACATTTGGAAATCACGTCAAACGCATTTACGACGTCGGAGTTGCGGGGATTCACCGCCTCTTCAATCGTCTCGAAGACATCCAAGGTGCTAGCGTCGTGATTGTCATCGCCGGTATGGAAGGTGCTCTTGTCAGTGTTGTCGGTGGGTTAGTAGACGTTCCTGTAATTGCCGTTCCAACCAGCATCGGATACGGAACGAATCTTCAAGGCGTGACGACTCTTCTTAGCATGCTGACTTCTTGCGCAAGCGGCGTTACTGTCGTGAACATCGACAACGGTTTTGGCGCAGCCTATTCAGCAAGCATGATTAACAACATTCGAGGAGGCCTCGCATGAGCACATTATATTTAGAACCATTTTCTGGGCTGAGCGGTGATATGCTAAATGCTCTTCTACTCGATTTAGGAGCCGACCGCAAGCATCTTGAAGAAGCCCTAAAGACCATTTCCCTCGACGGTTACCATCTTCATGTAGACCGCATCGCGAAAAGCAGTATTTGGGGAACAGACTTCGATGTGCATATGGAACACGGTGAAAAAGACCATGGTATCGCTGGTGACTTTGATCATCACCATCACGACCATGAACATGAACATCACCACCATGAACACGAACATACACATGAACATGCTCATTCACATGCGCACGAAGAACACACACATGCACACACGCATGAACATTCACACTCACACGATCATCATCATGACCACGACCATACTCACGACGGACATACTCATGAACATACACATAGTCATCATCACCATCACGGAGAAGTTCGCGGGTTGAAAGAAATCGAAGCAATCATTCTTTCAAGTGGCACAAGTGACTTTGTAAAAGAAAAAAGTTTGGAAGTATTCCGTGACATCGCACAAGCGGAAGCAAACGTACACCAAATGTCTGTCGAGGAAATTCACTTCCACGAGGTTGGCGCAACAGACTCTATCATCGACATCATGAGCTTCTTCATTTTGTGGGAAACACTGGACATCGATGCGGTTTATAGCACTGCCGTCACTGAAGGTAGCGGAACGATTACCGTTGCACATGGAGTCATGCCCGTACCAGTACCTGCTGTAATGCAATTAAGACTGGGAACTGCCATTCCATTCTCACAAGACTTCGAGATTCATACAGAGCTTGTGACACCAACCGGTCTTGCTCTCTTTAAGGCCATCCGCCCAGTATTTGCACACCCTTCAAACCTAACTGCCACTAAAGTCGGTTACGGTTTTGGAAAACGTGACACTGGTAAATTCAATGCGTTACGCGGAACACTCTTAGAGAAAACGACTCATTCTCATCAAGTCGTGACTTCCCATAACGATGCAATCATTCAAATCGATACAACTATCGATGATCAAAGCGGTGAAGAGCTTGGCTACATCATGAGCCTTTTATTAGAAGAAGGCGTGCTTGATGTCCATTACACTCCCGTTTACACAAAGAAAAACCGTCCGGCAACACATCTCACGCTTCTCATTCAAGAAGGAGACCTCGAACGGTTTACAGCCATTTTATTTAAGCAAACTTCAACCATTGGCTTTCGTTATCAAAACGTCCAACGTAAAGTCATGACTCGCACTTTCAAGACTCTACAAACGAGCCTCGGAGCCGTAAAAGTAAAGAAAAACCAATACGGAACTGTTACAAAATCAACATTAGAATATGAAGACTGCGCCAGAATCGCCCGCAAAACAGGATTATCGATTCAAGCCGTCTATCAACAATTAATAAAAGAATTACATTAAGGAGAATCACCCAATGGATCAAACATTTATGCATTTATTATTATCAGAATTTATGGGAACAGCCCTCATGATTATCTTCGGGGTCGGCGTACACTGTGATGACGTCTTGAAGAAAACGAAATACGCTGGATCAGGTCACTTATTCGCCATCACAACATGGGCATTCGGTATCACTGTTACTTTATTCATCTTCGGTGGTGTAAGTATCAACCCTGCTATGGCGCTTGCTAAAGTAGTTTTAGGCGTTCTTCCTGCTGAACAATTCATTCCAATCGCAATCGCTGAATTCTTAGGCGCATTTGTTGGTGCGGTAATCGTATGGTTCATGTACGCAGACCACTTCACAGCTTCTGAAGGTCTTGTTGATGGCGTTGCAATCCGTAACATCTTCTCAACAAACCCTAACTGTCGTAACTTACCACGTAACTACTTCGTCGAAGCATTTGCAACTTTCATTTTCTTAACAGCAATCTTAGCAACTGAAAATGTAAACAAAGAATTATTACCAATCGTGGTTGGATTAATCGTATGGGCTGTCGGTATGGGTCTTGGAGGTACAACTGGATTCGCAATGAACCAAGCTCGTGACTTAGGACCTCGTCTTGCTTACCAATTATTACCAATCAAAAACAAAGTCAATAACGACTGGCAATATGGATTATTAGTACCTGGTACTGCTCCATTCGTTGGTGCTGTCTGTGCTGCATTCTTCGTTCGTTACTACCTAGGTTACTTTATGTAATAAAACTATTAAACCCGTATGGATGTCTTCTACGTCATCCACACGGGTTTTTGATTGTTATCAATACTATTCTGTTTTTTTCTTCTCATCGGCTTTTTGCAACGTCGGTTCTATTTTAAATTCTGAGAAAACAAATGTATTAGTTTCCACTTTACCAGTGTAATAGCCTTCAGAGTCAATCTTATCAATTGTAATCTTAATATGAAGGCCTTTCTTTCCAGTATCATACGCTAAAGTCGGTGCTAAAAACACTCTCTTCCCATCTTTTTTCACCTGAATATAGAAATTCCCAATCTTATCCGTATCCTTAGAAATCGTAACAGCCCCCTTCGTACGTGACTTCCCTCCAATTAACGTGATAGAAACACGATCCGTTGCCCCAGTACTATCAGAATCCCGAAACTCTCCAATGATCATTTCCTCAATTTCCTTATCCGTGTTATTAATAACTTCATAGCTAAATTCCGCATTGGCATTCTCATTCGTGAAAAAGACACGAACAGCTAACCATGAACAGACAGCCATTAGCAGAATGATTGCTGCGCTTGTGGCCAATTTCCTTACGGACCATTCTTTTAGATTGTATGCCATTTTTTATCTTCCCTTCCAAATCAGGTGCTTTCAATTCGAATTATACCTCTCTTTTTTTTTAATACAATCCCCTTTTATTAATTTTTACAAATACAAAAACAGCCGACTATTTCTAGTCAGCTGTGTCTTGTTTACTTGCATCTATAATTTTCTTACGGTAATCCTTGTTCCGTCTTAATGTGAAATAGTCTGGAACGGGATCTTGTCCACCTCTTATAAATGGATGGCATCTACAAATGCGTCCGCACCCCATCAACACGCCTTTTAACGCACCATGTTTTTCAACTGCCTGAATCATATAGCTCGAGCAGGTTGGTCTATAGATACATGAAGGCGGGAATAATGGAGAAATCCACTTTTGATATCCACGCACGAGTGCAATCATGATTTTTTTCATTTCAATACTGCTTTCTTAATTAATGAATCTGAAGAAAGCTTCTACTCCTTCTGCTGCAATTACTGTATAA
>CALIJD010000299.1 GCA_938017885.1 uncultured Granulicatella sp. | reverse complement strand
TAGATAATTTACTTAAATCCATCTTAATACCTCCTGGAATCCTCTTCTATTTAAATTTTATCCTTTTTATAAATATCAAATCTCTTTAATAAAAATAGACATTCATACTTTTCTACTGATTGTTTATAAAAAAAGCCTGACTTTCGCCAAGCTTTTTGGTTCATTTAGTTTTGTGTTGGAGAAGTATTTGATAATAGTTTCTCATATGCAAATTCATATTTTTGTACATCTCCTGCTCCCATAAAGACAATCACAGCATCTTTATAGGATAGAAGTGGAGATACATTTTCAAGTGGTAATACTTTCGCTCCACCTTTTACTAATTTTGCTAAATCTTCAATAGAAACATCACCGGCTTCTTCACGAACAGATGCAAATATTTCACATAGGTAAACGTGATCTGCTAGAGATAATACTGAAGCAAACTCCTCTAAAAGCGCGATTGTTCTCGTAAAAGTATGAGGTTGAAAGACAGCTACTACTTCTTTATCAGGATACTTTTGTCGAGCCGCATCTAATGTAGCACGAATCTCAGATGGATGGTGTGCATAGTCATCAATAATAGTTACGCCATTAATAACTTTTTCAGAAAAGCGACGTTTTACGCCACTAAATGTTCGAAACTGCTGAGCTAGTTCATTTGGATCTAATTGATTTAAATAGTAGAAAGCGATAATTGCAAGTGCATTTAAGATGTTATGGTCTCCGTATGTAGGAATGTAAAAATGACCATATAATTCACCGTGAATATAAGCATCAAAATAACTTCCTGCTTTCTCTTTGCGGATGTTTTTAGCAATTACATCATTATGTTCACCAACACCATAATAGGTTACAGGAACAATAGCCTCTAGTGTACGAAGTCTTTCATCATCACCACAAGCAATAATTCCTTTTTTCACTTGTTTACCAAAGGCTTCAAAGGCACTTTGTACATCATCGATATCCGTATAATAATCTGGGTGGTCAAAATCGATATTCGTCATAATAGCGTAATCTGGTCGGTAAGCCATAAAATGACGTTTATATTCACAAGCTTCTAATACAAAGTGTTCTGAACTTTCAACTCCTTTACCAGTTCCATCTCCAATAAGATAACTTGTTGGTTCCATTCCACTTAATACGTGGGCTAACAAACCTGTTGTGCTCGTTTTTCCGTGAGAACCTGTAATCGCAACACTCTTATAATTTTTCAACAATTCGCCTAAAAATTTATGGTATCGAATGACTTCTATTCCTTTTTCGCGAGCGGCAACTAATTCTTCGTGGCTATCTGGAAATGCATTACCTGCAATCACAATTTGTCCTTCTTTAATATTAGAGGCACTAAAAGGTAGTAAAGGAATCCCCGCTTCTTCAAGTCCTCTTTGTGTGAAGAAATACTCTTCTAAATCAGAGCCTTGCACTTTATATCCTTCACCATGCAGAACTAACGCTAGTGCGCTCATTCCGGAGCCTTTAATTCCTGTAAAATGATAAATCTTGCTTTTATCCATTCTATCTCCTCACTTTTCTACTACTATTTTTTGGGATGACCATAAGGTAAATGGCGTCCCTGCTGTTCTTGTTCCATAATCATCGATAATGATTTTTTCATCGCTCGTCTTTGTTTTCCCGTTAGTGGTTTTTCCGGTGCTTTTTGTCTTTCAACTTTTGTCTCCGGTAACCCTTCTAATAAGGATTCTTGCACAACTTCAACGTCAGATTCTTGTTTGCGTTTAAAGGCTGGAACATAGCCCTTTGTTGCGAAAACTTGGCTTTGTACCGGCTTCTCATGAGAGGTACCATTGTACTCCTTCAAACGTTTCTCGATGGTATCTTCTTGTTCCTCAACAGACACCAATAAGGATTCTTCCTTCTCGAATAAAATCAAGTCCATGCTATTTGGCAATAACTCTCTTTCTAATTCACGATAAGAAACTTTTGGTGTCTCCTCTTGTTCTAAACCTCTTGTACTTGAAGGTACCGTACTCGGTTTAAAAGGTTTGCGTTGATTCGTATTCAAATAAGAAGTCCAATCCACACGCGGTTTATATTTTTGATGACCTTCTGTTGCTTTTTCCTTAAATGAACGGAATTGCGCTGGTAATTGATGCTCTTCTTTTTCAAATGGTTGTAAAAGTGCTGCATCAGGTTGCTCATCAAATGGCAAGGATTCATGTGGAGTCTCATCTTTTCTAGTTGCATCAACTCGCGTCATTTCTTCGACAACTTGATCTTCAAAAGTTTGACCTTGCTTCAAGTAGTTTGGAAAAGTAGACTTTACACGTCTTGATTGCAAAGAAGCGAATGAATCGTTTTTCTCGTTAAATGGTTCATTCATGACTCCGTATCCTCCTTTATTGTAAGTTTAATGATTTAAATGACGTTCCTACTGGAGTCGCATCATCTAAAACTAAGATTCCTTTTTTCGCTGGTGCATTTTCTAATCCTAATTCACGTGCTGAGCAAAGCATTCCGTGACTAGCCACTCCGCGTAATTCTCCAGCCCAAATGATGGCACCGCTTGGCATTACTGTACCAGGTTTTGCAACAACTACTTTTTGTCCTGCTTTTACATTGGGTGCTCCGCAGACAATTTGTAACACTTCAGAGTCACTTACTCGTGTCATTGTTACATGAAGGTGGTCTGAATCTTCATGATCCACACAACTTTCAACGTATCCAACTACAAGTGCATCTTCCGGCGTTAAATCTAAAGTGGAAACATCAAACCCAGCTTTTTCAATCAATCCTTTTACAACTTCTTGTTGCTCAGGAGTTAAGACTTGTTGTCCATCTTCTTCAAATGAAATCACTTCAGAAATCTTTTCAATATTATAGCCTAGAACTTCTTTTGACTCACGAACAAAGACTTGAGTCACGTTTCCTTTTTTCTCATATTCGACGTCATAGCGGCTTGCAGTTCCGCTTGTTAATAATAACGTATCGCCGATTCCTTTTTTATTGTAAAAACTTAACCACATATATTGTACCTCTTTAATCTTAATTTGTTCTTCCGTCTAAAATAGTGTCTACTGTGCTACGGTCTAATGCACGAATTGTTTGAATAACCATTTCACGTGCTGCTTCATAGTCTTTAATTGAGAACATTGTTTGGTGTGTATGAATATAACGAGCACATACCCCAATCACTGCACTAGGAACTCCTTGATTCATTAAATGTGCTTTACCAGCATCTGTTCCACCTTGTGAAACAAAGTATTGGAACGGAATGTTATGTGTTAATGCAGTATCTTCTAGGAATTCTTTCATACGAGGAAGAGTCACCATACCTGGGTCTAAAATACGTAATAAGAATCCTTGGTCTAAGTGCCCAAACGTTTCTTTTGAACCATTAATATCGTCTGCTGCTGAGCAGTCTACCGCAAAGAATAAATCAGGATTGAACTTCGTCACACTTGGTCCTGTTCCACGTAATCCAACTTCTTCTTGGACGTTGGCTCCTGCGATTAATGTGTTTGGTAATTCCTCGTCTTTAACAGCTTTTAATGCCTCAAGAACCACTGTACATCCATAGCGATTATCCCATGATTTAGAAATCATACGTTTCTTATTTGCAGTCCAAATGGTTTCTACATCTGGAACAATTGTGTCTCCAGGACGGCAACCATATTCAAGTGCCTCTTCACGTGAAGTGAATCCAGCATCGAATAAAATATCGGTTACTTTTACAGCAGATTGTTGACCACCAGCTGCGCGTAAAAGATGTGGTGGGATTGAAGAAGAAATAATTGGATAGTCTCCATTACGAGTTAATAAAGTAAAACGTTGTGCTGAAACCACGTATGGGTTCCATCCACCTAAAGGACTTACTTTAAACATTCCGTTTGGAGTGATATTTGTTACCATGAAACCAACTTCGTCCATGTGCGCCGCAATCATAATGCGTGGTGCATCTTCTTCTTTGCTATCACGAACCCCAAAAATACCGCCAAGACCATCTTGTTCCACGCGGTCTACTAAAGGTGTTAATTCGCTTCTCATAAAGTCACGAATACGGCCTTCATGCCCACTCGTCCCTTTCATTTCTGTTAACGTTTTGATTAATTGTTCTGTATGAGCTTCCATTGTATCCTCTTCTTTCCTACCTCTATAAAATATCTTATAAACGCGCCAAAAGCTGGAGTTCCTCCAGCTTTCTTTGATTATCCAATTTTGTATAAATCAATAACGGCTCCTGTTTTTGCATCTGCATAAAATTCGTATTGGACAAGTTCATCATCTTCTTTGCGAGTCACTCCACCATAATAAACTTCCCCATAAAATTCTGGGCTATCAACGAATACAGGTTCCATTTCAATCCAAGAGCCTTCGATGGTTCCTACGACTTGAAATAATTTACGTACATTTTGAACAATAACATCTCCATTGACATTTCTGCGTTCAAACCATTTTGAAGTGACCCATGCTCCAATAACAGCACCTGCTGCTAGAAGGAAACTTGCGCCTTTGAAACTATTTTTTGACCCCATATGAATCAGGCTCCTTTATGTGTTATTTGGGTTGCTTAAAACCTTTTCTCTCTTGTGGGAAAATCACTTCCACACGATAAATTGGATGACCTTTTGCTGAAAATTTCTCTTCATATTCTGTCATCACATTTCCTGGAAATTCCACTTGATGTAAATCTAACCAAACTTGTTTTAACACAAGTCCAAATTGCGAGAATGAAGCAAGGCTGTATTCAAACAATCCGCGGTTATCTGTCTTGAAGTGTAATTCTCCAAATGGTGGTAATACTTTTTCATATCCAACTAAGAAACTTTCATGAGTCAAGCGACGTTTTGCATGACGTTTCTTTGGCCATGGATCCGAGAAGTTTAAGTAAATTTGATCTACTTCTCCATCGTCGAAGTAGTCCGTTACTTGTCCACCGTTCACATGTAATAATTGTAAGTTTGGAACATCTGCTGCAAGAGCTTTTTCAAGCGCGACTACTAGGACACTTTCTTGAATTTCAATTCCAATATAGTTAATGTTTGGGTTTTGACGAGCCATACCGCTCACGAATTGGCCTTTTCCTGAACCAATCTCGATATGAATTGGATTGCTATTGCCAAAACGTTCATGCCATCTTCCCTTCCATTGCGCTGGATCTTGGATGACCATTTCTGGGTGAGCTGCTAAAGCATCTTTTGCCCAAGGTTTATTTCTTAATCTCAAAGTCTAACTCCTGTCTATTCTTCTGTGGTTTTTCCAATACGATTATTATAAATCGATTTCACCAAAAGAATTTTCTCGTTCATTTCAAGATAACGTCCCTCGAAGTGCGTTTTCTTAATATAATTCAAGCAATTCATTAGAGCATACCATTCAATTCGTTGATAAATATTTGTAGACAGTTGTAAGCCATACATATCTAACCATTCACCCCATTGATGAACCGGAATGTACTGCGTCAAAATCATCGTCAAATCAGAAACTGGATCAGCAAGTCGAACCATTTCCCAGTCAACTAGGTAAAGCTTCTCGTCTTCAGATAACATAAAGTTACGACGATCAAGATCCCCGTGACAAACCGTTTTTCCAACTTCGCTAACAAGAGGAATTGTTTCAATTAAGTAATTTAATACTTCATTTAAGAAACGATGGGTTTGTAATCCTGACTGTAAATTATTTAAATATTCATCGATGAATTTTTGAGTGCTATACTCTTCCCCTTGAATTTGTTGTAACATTTGTAAAAGATTTGGGGATTGGTGAATCTGTTTTAACAGCTCAATGACTTCGACGGACCCCATTTCTTCCTTAGTGAGGGATCTTCCAGACAACCATTCTTGAGCTGTAATGACATCACCATTACCCGCACGTTTGGTCCATATTAACTTAGGAGTGATACCTTCACCCGATAGCACCGCTAAAAACGGTGAAGCATTTCTCTTTAGAAATACACGTTCATGGTCTTTTACTCCCATGTACGCTTGACCGGTGTCCCCACCAATTGGATGGAGATCCCATCCTGAGTCCATGTTATATTCCATCTATTCCATCCCTAATGACAAATTCTGTTTCCTTCAATAAATCTATTCTTTTATTTTATGTTTTTATAGCATTTGAGTCAAGTTTGTGCGCTACTTTTAGCCTACAAACTTAAATTTTTCTTCTCTTCTTAAGAAATCGATACCGTAAATAAAATTGCGTAAAAAATACTCCAAAAATCGGATAGAAAAGAATTCCTACTAAACCAATTAATTCACGCATGCCAATTGCAGAAGAAATACCAATCACTATCCCAGATGCCACCATTGTTAACATAAGAACAGATAAATCATCTTGAAGACGTGTGTTACTATCTACAAGAGAGGCAAAATGACTATTTTGTGTATTCGCGCTTTGAATTACTCCTACAAGTTGGAATCCTAAAAGCATCATAAGTAACGCGTTTACAATAAAGTTCCAATAATACGGCTGTGAGAATAACGACACTACAAAGCTCACGACTGCCAGTTGCAATAATAAACTCATGTATTGACTTGTTCGTATGACCGTACGACTTACTAAATAGCGATGCCCACTAGGTTGATTCCCAACAAGCATCTTCAATACGCCATCGAGATAAGTTCGACGATGTGCGTGAGGCTTATGCAACATTGGTACATCGACAAATAAGGCAAATAAACGATAAATACGTTGTTGTCTTTCTAATTCCATTTCAATCATTTTATCAAATTGGTACACAAATGCTGCTTTCCCATAATATTGTTCGACAAATATACTTAGAAGTACTGGAATAACTAATAATACAATTGACCAACCTTCAGAAATCCATAAAAACATTCCAAAGAAGTTCGCTACTGCAATCATGTATATACCGAGTTTTTCCATCCATGTAAAATGAAGTACTCCACGGTAAGCGTATTTCGCACAACGGAATAACAAGTCTTTAAAGAACACTTGTAATAGGAATAATTTAACGAACATACTTAAGTTCGTTCCAAAGGCTTGTGCCACAATTGGAAAAATGATTCCTGTCGAAGCCAACATCACAAGTATCGGAAGTATCCAACTTCGACGAATGGCTTTTTGTAAATACGCCTTAAAGTCTTGTCCTACTACCGATAAAAAGATTCCATCAGCTGGTTCGAGTAATGTTGCTACCCCACCGAAGAATGGAACACTCGCTAGTAAAGCTCCAAGCAATCCTAACAATGGTAATTCCAACACACGAATCAATTGAATCCAACTCGAATATTGCACCATGATAAAGCCAAATAAGAAAAATAAAACAATCAAGAAATGGTCATTCAGTACATAACGCATATACTTCATGCTTTTTTTTTGATATTTTCTTACTCGAGTCTCAAAAAGCTCTGCACTATTCATCGGCATCGTCCCCTGTCGTTAATGCAAAGTAGATTTCTTCTAAAGAAGATTCTTCAACGTTCGAAGTGGCACGTAAGCCTTCGATATCGCCTTGAGCAATCACTTTACCTTCGTGTAATACGATGAAACGATCGCAATACTTCTCAGCAGTATCTAATACGTGAGTCGACATTAAAATCGCTGCACCCTTTTCTTTTTTCTCTTTTAAGACCCGAAGTAAAGTACGAATCCCTAGTGGATCGAGCCCTAAGAATGGTTCATCAACCACATAGACGGGTACATCTAGCATTAACGCACAGACGATTAATACTTTTTGCTTCATCCCTTTTGAGAAATACGCTGGGAACCAATCCAATTGCTTTGTTAAACGGAACGCTTCGACAAGTTCCATCGCATGAGCCATTGTTTCTTCGTTCATTTGATGATACGAACGAGCCACAAATTCAATGTGCTCTCTAAACGTCAATTCTTCATAGAGAACTGGACTTTCTGGAATAACCGCAATGGACTGACGGTAGCCACGTTGGTTTTCGAGAATACTTAGTTTTTCTACTTCCACTCTTCCGCTAAAAGGTGTCAGTTGCCCAATAATCGTTTTAATCGTTGTACTCTTTCCGGCACCATTTCGTCCAAGTAACCCGATAATACTTTCTGGTTCAATCGTGAACTTTGCTCCTTTCACCGCTTCTTTTTTGAAATACTTCTTCTTTAAATCTTTGACTTCAATACTCATTATTGGAAGCCTCCTTCGATGATTTTTACTAATTCGTCTTTCGTAATGCCGAGTGCTTGTGCTT
>CALIJD010000298.1 GCA_938017885.1 uncultured Granulicatella sp. | reverse complement strand
TCCCTCCACCTCAATTTGACTATATCAGATTCTTTGATTCCATTATACCTAAAATGATTTCCTATTGTTAGGAAATTTTTAGTACCTTTTTGAAACATTTCGTAATTTTCTCACTTTTTAACTAATTTTGGATGATTGGTCTGCTAAAGGAAAAATTATAAGAGTAATCTTATGTAAAAAGTAGATGGAGTCTCTTAGAACTCCTATGAATTATTTTCATCATTATAACAATAACGGCCCCCCTTGAGTCTTTGTCTCAAGGGTAGCAAGCTTCAAACTGAGGGTAAGTGATAAATCGCTAACCCTCAGTAATTCACATTGCTTTCTAGTTCATGACTATGATTCCGATGAATCCAGGGAGTTCTTCGTTTTTGTTCTACTCTAATACGATATCCGTGAGGCGTATATTATTAGAGATAAAAAAAAGACTCCGGAAAAAGAAAAAGAGTGCTCGGGAAGGAGGATTCCTTCCCGAGCACTCTGCTTTTGTTAGACAGATAAGTCATCGATAAATTGTTTGGCTTCGGCTAAGCCCATTCCTGTTTCGTCACGTAAGTCTTTGATTGCTTGAATAAGGCGACCGTCTCGTTTTAGTGTACGTAAGTGTTCTTCTAGTTCTTCTGGGATGTACTCTACTTGTTCATTAGATGAACGATTAGTATTCGAATAAGAACTTTCTCTATTAGAAATCTTGTTTGTTTTCACCTTTACATAACTTAGTAATACGAACACTGCAACTGCAGCGATAATGATCATCATTGGGGTCATACATATTCCTCCTTGTTGTATTTTTGAATTTTATTGTTTGCTAAGCACAAAACTGTAGGATAAACCATTCCAGTTGCATCTCTTTAATGCCTACACTCGTCTTTAGCGCATATTCCGTATCGACCAATTGCATAAAGGCCTTTTCTAAAAGTGGCAACCCAAATCTTCTGGATTGTTGCAGGGCTATCTTCACACGGTACGGATGTACGCCCAGTGTCTTTTGGATTTCTGGTTCTTGATACCCTTCTCTTTTCAAGTAGGACACTTGAAGCAATAATCGAAACTGACCTAGAAGAATCGCATTCATCTTTAAGGGGTCTTCTTTTTGTAGCAACATATCGTGATAGATTTGGAGCGCCTTGACTCCCTCTTTTTTTAAGATAGATTCCCCAAGTTCAAAAATATTCTGTTCCAATGTTTTGGCGACTAAACTCTCGACTAATTCCAGTGTTATCATTTTTGTATCAATGGAAGCAATCATCAGTTTATCCAATTCTTTCATACTATTCGTTAGTGAATATTGCGTTTTAACGAGTAAGGTCTCTAGCGCTTCTTCTTGAATGGTGTAATGGTGGTTGCGCAGAGAATCCTGAATATACTGTTTAACATCTCTCTCCGTTAGTTCACTAGCATCTAATAAAACCGCCACTTTCTTTAATTGTTTCACGATTTTCTTTCGTTGATCCAACTTATCATACGGAGCAAAGAATACCATCACGGAACTTTCCATTGGATTTTCTAAATACGCCTGTAATCTTTCTAATTGATGATCCATTGACTTTTTCTCTTTTTCCCCTGTAAAAAAGCTTGGATGATCAACCAGTACTAATCTTCTCTCTCCAAAAAAAGGAACCGACTCTGCATCTTGAATAGCTGTTTGAATAGAGACTTCCTCCATATTGAATCGTCCCACATTCAAGTCTTGATCTTCAGGAGCCACAATGGTCTCTAAAAACACTTTCCGTGCAAGTTCTTGTAAATAAGGTTCTTTTCCTTGAACTAAATAAACTAGATTCACTTGTCCGTTTTTAATGCGCTCGAGTTGTTTCTCAAATTCCATCTTTCCGCCTCCTGTCCTTTAAGTTTATCTTGAAACGTGGGCTTTGTCTATTCTTTCAATTTTTGATGTTTTTTCGAGAGTTTCGTAGAAATTTCGATCTGTTCTTTTTTAAAATAAAGACGAATTTGGCCATCTTGATCCGTGCGGAAAATATGAGCGTGTATTCCGTTCAGCCTCCCTACCGTCTCGATTGAAGGATGGCGATAACGATTATTCTTCCCGCAAGAAACCAAGGCAATAGAAGGGGAAGCTTTTTTTAGTAAGGCTTCGCTTGTAGACGTTCGGCTTCCATGATGTCCCACTTTTAAAATAGAAAAATGCAAGTTGGGAGCATCCTTCAAAATAGTGTCTTCTACTTTTTCAGAAGCATCGCCAGTGAGTAACACAGTATATTTTTGAATCGTTAGAAGAGCTACAATTGAATCATCATTTTCTCCTTTGGAAGTGTCTTTTGGCCAGAGAATTTGCCACTTCATTTGGTTCCATTTCCACTCGTTTCCTGAAGAAACCAACTTCCACCGTATGGACGGATAGTCCTTTTTCAGCTGTTGCATCAATGGAAGCTTCTCCATCCCTTTTCCAATCACTATTTCTTTAATTTTAATCTGTTTTGCAATTGCTTGAAGATTCCCGACATGATCTTCGTCTCCATGAGAAAGCATTACTTGCGACAATTCTGAAAGTCCTTCTGCTTGAAGAGCAGGAATGACGGTTGTGTCTCCTTGAGGTTTTCTCTTGCGCCTTTTCCATTCTTCTTTGGAGGCAAAATCGCTCAATCCACCCGTATCAATTAATGTCGCTTGATTCCATCCTGGAGCCATTACTAAAATCGAATCCCCTTGCCCAACATCTATCAATATTAGCTCAGTTCCCCAATGATAGGGAACTTCCACCAGAAGTAAAATAAGAGCCCCTAGACAAAAAAGTCCTTTTATAACAGTCATTTTCCTTCGTTCAAATAGCACTAGTGCGAAAAGAATCAGCAAAAAATAAACACCCCACTCCCATGGTTCCCAAATGCCAAATGTAAACTTTGTAAAGGTGAACTTCTGACAAAAGGTTAATAGTTGAGTGAGCCCCGAAAGAAGTGCTTCTCCCAGAAAACAAATGATGTCCACTAAATTTCCCCACCCCGATAATACCGTAATCAGATAAAGCGTTAATAGCGGGAATAGTACCCCTTCAAACAATAGCGAAAACAAAGCAGTAAGAATGATGCTAAAGGCATTCCAATAAAAGAAGTACTGACAGACGAGTGGCAGTGCCATAACACTTATTCCTATTGGAATCCATAATGAAGCGTTGACTTTAGGAAGCACATTTTTTTGCCACTTGGATAATAGAAGAATTACTGCACTAAGCGCGTAGCTTAATTGAAACGCGACATTCCAAAGAATTCCTGGCCAAATGTGGATCGATACGACAAGCATCCCTAAAAGGCTCCATAGTTGAGAGTGATGACGAAGAGGCGTCCATCGTTTCAAAAGAATCGAGAGGATCACCATTCCAATCGCGCGTGTCCCACTAATGCCCCATCCGATGACAAACCCATAGAACAGCACAAAACACATTAATACACTATCTGTTCTCTCACGCGTAATCCCGCACCTCCAGCAAAACTTTTGCAGAACCGAAACCATTAACGAAATATGAAGCCCCGAAATCGCTAATACATGCAGAATCCCAAGTTGTTTGTACCGTTCCCATACTTCTTCATCAAATCCTGATTTTTCCGCAAGAAGCAATGCTAATGTATATTGTTTGACCTGATTGTCCTTCTGCATGCGCACTTGATGTATCAGCCAGAAACGAAGATTTTCAATAGCAGCATGGATTCCTTTGACAGCGACTTTTTTACTTGATAAACTCTCAATTTTGAAAGAATGAAGAATCCCCAAACTCAAATAGTGATTTTTCGCATCAAAATTCCCTCTATTTCGAGCAGGTTCGATTTCCTCAATAATTCCTTCAACAGATACCTTTACCACATGATCCAGCTCCAGAAACTCCTTTTGTTCCTCTTCCGAAGTCAAAATATAGCGAAAAAATACTCTTTCACTCCTACCTTCTACTTCGAGCAGACCACTTCCGGTTAACAAATCCCCATTCACTTTAAGGTGATGGGGATTTAATATCATTTGCCCATGGAGAGGTTGTGAAGGGTGAAAAGGAGTTTGTGTAATAGCCTGGACATAATAAAATGAGCGAATAGAAAAAATTCCAACGAGCATTAGACCCATTACTTTTTTTCGTATTGATTGTTTACGGATAAGCCCCACTACGATGAGCAGTAATGGAAGAACCCATCCCACTTTCCCGACTAAAAAAACGACCATCGCCATCCCAATCACGCTTGCAAGAACAAAGTAAATCATTGGACAATCACTCTTTCTTGAAAGGATTCATATAATTTCTTTCCAATCCCTCTCACTTTCATAAGTTCTTCTTTGTTTTTAAAGGAACCGTTTTGTTTTCGATATTCTATAATGGCTTCTGCCTTTTTCTCCCCAATCCCTTTTAATGTCTTCAATTCTTCAACGGTTGCCGTATTAATATTGACCTTACCTTCTTTTCCAACCTCTTTTTTATGTGGCGTGGGAGTTTGAGCGAGCTCCGAATTTACTTCTTCTCCCTTTTTCGGGACTACAATCACCATTTGATCCTCTAAAAGTTGAGCTAAATTCAATTTTTGATCATCTGCCAATGGAGTGAATCCTCCTGCAGCCTCAATGAGTTCTTTCACTCTATTTTCTGCTTTCATTTGATAGACTCCGGGGTGGTAAACTTCTCCTTTTACATCGACATAAATGACGGTCGAAACAGTTGTTTTATCTTCTACCTCTTGAGGAAGAATGGTTGTCTCCGATAGGGATGCGGTAACTTCTTCCACTTCTTCCTCTTGGCGACTCATCCAAAAAAGCCCCATCCCGATAATGAGGCAAACAAATAAAACACTCCCTTTTACTTTCCAATTCATTTCTTCCCATTTATTTCTCCATACATCAAAAAAAGCCATTTTTCTCACTCCTTAAAAAGATTGCTCCAATTAAAGATATGAGAAAAATGACTCTACTGTTATAGATTTTTTAGAATCTCAATCGCTTCTTGTAAAGTTTTTACAGGGTAGATTTTAATATCTGCCCCTAACTTTTCAGCTGCTTCTTTTACTTCTTCATAATTTGTCTTGATATCTGGATAACGCTCACGCATCTCATCTGTAATTTCATCATCCGGTGCTAGGAAAACAGTAGCTCCAGCTTCAATTGCTGCAACTAACTTCTTATCAATCCCACCGATTCTTCCAACTCTTCCGTCCAGTTCAATCGTTCCAGTTCCCGCGATATTATGTCCTTTTTTCAAATGGCTGTTTGTAATTTGATTATAGATTTCAAGAGTGAACATTAAGCCACCTGAAGGGCCACTGACCCCATGAGGATCAAATTCAATCGACGGATCCGAAGTTACGTCTTCATCAATCTCTCCATCAAATCCTAAACGAATTCTACCAGTACGACTGTTCATTTTTAATTGCTCTCGAATGAGTTGAGGCTTTCCATCGCGTTTGACCATCAGCGATAAATAATGACCTGGTTGCAATGAAGAAAGATAATCTTGTAGTTTTTCAAGACTCTCATCCGTATTTTCAAGTCTCTTTCCATCAATTGTTTCAATGATATCGCCGACTTTTAATTTATCACGGAAATTAGAATTTTGATCCACTCGAGTGACAAAAATACCGTTGACTTTACTTTCTACTGACTTTCCAGCTGCTTCAAAGGCGACACGAACTGCTTTTGAACGAGCATTTCGCATACTAAACTCTTGTAATTGATTATATTCCTCTGGAGTATAGTTTCCAAATACTTTTTCTTCAGGTAAAATCTCATGATGTTTGAAAAATTGTTTTAAAGAAGTTAAGACGGTGGCTTGCTCTACATAGACAGTCAGCACTCGCAGTGTCCCCTCCTCTTCATCTTTTGTCCCATTGACCGTTAGAAATTGAGATACATCTTCAGCCGTTCCGGGAGATTCAATGACGTAAGGAATGGGAATAAATGAAATAATCGCTAACAGAATAACTGTTAAAATAATATAAAAAAATTTCTTAGACTTCGACATTTGTAATCTCCTCATCCATTCTAATTTTTCGTTCTGGCGCATCCTTATACTTTTCTTCTAAGGCGCGTTTCACAACTTCAGGGACAAAAGGACTGACATCCCCACCAAAACGTGCCAATTCTTTCATCATCGAAGAGCTTACAAAGCGATATTCTTCCTTACTGAGCAAAAGAACCGTTTCTACTTCCCCATTTTGAACACGGTTATGGGATGCAAGAGTCGCTTCATATTCGAAGTCAGTTGCATTTCGAACCCCGCGCACAAGAACGCTTGCTCCTAACTTGGCTGCAGCCTCTACCGTTAATCCTCCGCTTACGGCCACCACTCTGGCATTGGGTACATGCGCAATCACTTTTTCAACTAGTGATTTTCTCTCGTCTAAGGAAAATAAATAATTTTTCTGAACATTATGCGATAAAACCACAATGACTTCATCGAAGAGTTCACTGCTTCGCTCGATAATATCTAAATGCCCATTTGTAATCGGATCGAAGCTTCCTGCTACTACCGCTTTTCTCATATTAAGCCTCCTCTTCGCTGGACGCACGGTCAAAGAACACTAAGGCTGTAATCCCATACTCCACGCGCTTATATTGCTCAAAATCTAAAATTCTTTCTGGAAGTTGCACTTCCTTATCCACCTCACAGATAATCACGCAGTCCGATGAAAGAAGGTTGAGTTCTTGCAACTGCTCAATGTCCTTTACAATTTCTTGCAGACGATATGGCGGGTCCATAAACACCAACTCGAACGGTTCAAACGCTGGGTCCCTCGCAATAGTTTTGAGTCCTTGTTTCACGTTTTGTCGTTTTAAATGAAATTGCTCGGGTGATTTGGTAATCTCGATATTTTGCTCAATCGTCTTTTGTGCAAGGCGATTGTTCTCGAATAGAAACGCACGGTCCATCCCACGAGAAACGGCCTCAATGGCAACGGCTCCGCTTCCGCTGTACATGTCGAGCATGACTCCTCCGTCAAAATAACCGCCCAAAATATTGAAGAGCGATTCTTTTATCTTGTCAGTCGTCGGACGAGTATTTTGGCCCGGTACTGCCTTTAAGCGTCTTCCGCCAAATTCTCCTGAAATAATTCGCACAGTGCATTCCTCCTTATTCCACTATAATACCATATTCCAGCGCTATTTCGTGAGTTTTTTATAAAATAAGTGGTGCATCGACTGAGTAAAGGATTTCTTTTGGTCCTTCTTGAGTGATGAGGAGATGACGATGATTCGAATCCTTGCGGATTTCTTTATAATAGCTGTAATGGGACAACGGTTCGAGCCTGTAGTCTCTCACCTCAAAAGCCTCAAAGGAGCCGTAAGGAAGAACTTCCTACGGCTCCTAATTCGCATTTCGTGTCATTCCCCATTACTGCTATTATAAAATCCGCTTGATTCTTCTCATCGTCTAAGTCAAAGAGAAATTCTTACTAAGAGGAACTCCTTATTTTAAAAGCTCTGAAATAGGCCTTGTTATAATAAATGCGCTGTGTGATTTAGTCAATTTGGCAATAACTCTAAGGCTACAGGCAAAATGCTCTCCTCCTTGGAATGGGGACTGTCGAGAAACAAAAAAGTCCGCTACATACATAGCGAACTTTCATTTATTTTATAACGGAATAATGGTGTCATTATCACTATTGGCAGGCTCGGTTGAGACAATCTCAATCATCAGCCCATGTGGCAAGCAAATACTTGTCTGACCCGGTTTGGAAATCCAGCCCGTATTCACAGCAATCTGATCGGGGCTATTATCCTCTTTATCTCTAATTCTAGTTCCATCAACTTCGATAATATTATATTGATTATCATGAGGTTCAAAATAAAACTCTTCACGAGGCGTATTTTCGCTTAACTCGATACGCTGAACCTCCTCCCCATCAATGGTAATGATGGCATATATTTTGGCTTCTTCTTTAACGGTTGCTTGTTGGTATGCATAAATTGCATTTGGTAAAAATGATAGGACCAATAACACGAGCACAATAATAATGTCGTATGGCTTTATCAAATGGGAATATTTCTTAACTATCGTTCTCATCCTTTAACTCTAATAATGTTCTTCGTACTTCTGAGGCAATTTTTGAACCCATCACGAGTAATTCATACAAAGTGAAAGTTTCAAATGGAGTTACTCTCCCCACATAGCGAATAAAAAGTTCACCATCAGGATCCATGAGTAGTGTATAGTAGGCCACTAACTCCTGGTTTAGGCGATTAATGGCAAAAAGTACATCAAATAAATCTAAGTCTAAGTCTTTCCCATTTCCGATTCCTTCATAAGTGATTTGGTAATCGGTACGATCCTGGCTATCATCAAACACGACGCTAAACGGAAACTCATCTTCTCCTTCTGAATACAGACCTAAAAACGCAATTCCGTCATTGCCTAAATCTTTCTTATTCAGTTTCAAATCACGATTCTTTAACACTGTTTCAAATGATTCACTTACGTACATCGTGGCCACTCCTTTCGCCATTTGTAACCTCTATTTTACTAGATTCCCTTCTATTTCACAACCAAACATGGAAATCCTACACTTTTCTTCTCTATTAGGTACGAAAAAATTTTCTGTTTGGCCTTTTGCGCACAAAAAAAGAGACTGAAGTTTCCTTCAATCTCTTTTGTAATTCGTTGATTAGCCTAAACGTTGGCGAGAATCCGCTGCACGTTGTAATGCTTGACCAACATAGTTGATACATAACATCATCACTAAGATTAGGATTGTGGCAGGTAACCAAACCCATAATTTGTTTTCGATGATATCTGCATTTTTGGCTGCAGAGATTAATGTACCAAGCGATGGTGTTGTAAATGGTAAACCGAAACCTAAGTAAGTTAACCCTGTTTCAATACCAATGTTCCCTGCTAAACGTAAGATTAAGTTAACGATAATTAATGAACTTAAGTTTGGCAAGATTTCACGGAACATAATTCTAAAATCGCTAGACCCTAGTGTTTTAGACGCATTTACATAATCTAAGCTTGCTTCTTGAAGAGTACGTGTTCTGAATAAACGTGCAGAACCTACCCAATAGAAGGCCGTCATGATAAATACGAAGTGGAACATTGTATAGTTTGGAATTACTGTTACGAATACGATGATAATCATCAATGTTGGTAAAATCATGATAAAGTCAACGACACGCATAATCGTTGTATCCACCCATTTACCATAGTAACCAGAAATCAAACCAACAAAGATACCAACGATACAAGTAAGAATCGTTACTGAGAAGCCGATTAATACTGAATTACGAGCCCCGATAATTAATAAGGCTAAAACGTCACGACCACTTTCATCTGTCCCTAATAAGTGAGCATTTGTTGGTGCTTTATAACGACCTAAAATGTTTACTTTAAGAGCTGTATCTTCATTAATAAACATTGGTCCAATAAAGATAACTAAGAAAATTAACACTAATAAAATTAATGCTGTTAAGGCAATTTTGTCTTTTAAAAACTCCCGTACAATAACCTGAAAACCAGCAGGCGGTGTAGATACGGTGCTTTCTTCAACGACAGTTTCTTCAACTGTATTTACATTATTTTGCTCCATTTGCTACTCCTCCTTTTATTATTGTACACGGACACGTGGGTCTACAATACTCATAATAATATCTGATAATAGCGTACCTAAAAGTGTCGCTGTACCAAATAGTAATAATAACGCTAAGATTACTGAGTAGTCACGTCCTGTAATAGATGATACGAATAAGTTCCCCATCCCTGGATATGAGAAGATGTTTTCGATAAACACAGAACCACCGATTAAACCAGTGAATTCATATCCTAAGAAAGCTGCAATTGGTAAGATTGAGTTACGGAAAATGTGGCGGTTGAACACAATATTTTCAGGAACCCCTTTCGCACGTGCAGTACGAACATAGTCTTGACTTTTCGCATCGATAACCCCTGTACGTAAGTATTGAATCGTACCAGTTGTCGAAAGAATCGCCATCGTAAACGCTGGTAAAATCATATGATGGAATTTGTTCATATAATAACTCATTGTTCCGGCAACTACATCTGAATCGACAGATCCACGAGTTGGGAACCAGCCTAATGTATAACCAAATAACCATAATAATACTAAGGCGAATACGAATACTGGGATTGAGTAAGTAATAAAGGTATATACTACGATTGCTTTATCAGCCCAAGTATTTTGGTAACGACCTGCAATCATCCCTAATGGTAATGCGATTAAGTAAGTTAGAATCATCGTTAGTAATGATAACCATACTGTGTTACCAATACGTTCACCGATTAATTTCGTTACTTCATATTTGTAAGTATAACTTTGACCGAAGTCTCCGCGGAATGCTTTTGAAATCCAGTTCCAATATTGAACAGGAAGCGGATCATAGAATCCGGCTTTCACACGTAAAGCTTCAATTGTATTTGGATCCGTTTCTGGAGTAATTAAACCTGTAAATGGATCCCCTGGCATCATCTTCGCGATTAAGAATGCTAGCACACTAAGGATGAAGATTTGTGGCAACATCAATAACACACGACGTAAAATGGTTTTCCACATAATTATTTTCCTCCTTTTGGATTTAATGCAACAGCATGTGTGTCTGAGATTTTTTGTAAGTCGAATACACGACCATTTTCATCATAATAAAGTTTTTGATTTTCTTGATAGAACTTTTCAGCTTCTTTACGACGAAGTTTGTTTGCTTCACGGTTTTCTGGATCGATTACCGGAATCGCAGACAATAGACGTTTTGTATAGATGTGTTGTGGATTTGCATAAATATCTTCAGCACGTCCAGTTTCAACGAAACGTCCACGGTACATGATGAATAACTCATCACACATATGTTTTACAACCCCAAGGTCATGGGAAATAAATAAGTAGCTTAAGTTGAACTCATCTTGGATACGTTTCATGTAGTTTAACACTTGCGCTTGTACAGATAAGTCTAACGCTGATACTGGTTCGTCGGCGATGATTAAACGAGGGTTACTTGCTAAGGCACGAGCAACACCGATACGTTGTCTTTGACCACCTGAGAACTGGTGTGGATATTTTAATAATGCTTCTTCAGATAATCCGATAATTTCCATTAATTCGATAACACGTTTTTTCTCTTCTTCTGGAGATAAACGTTCGAAGTTTCTTAATGGTTCAGCTACGATATCTAAGATACGTTTTTTAGGGTTAAAACTTGATAGTGAATCTTGGAAGATCATTTGTACGTTACGGTTATAGTCTGAAGTACGACGACGTGCTTTGTTTGTTACATCTTGCCCTTCGTAAATGACTTTACCGCTTGTTACATGTTCTAGACCAATAATCGATTTACCGATAGTTGATTTCCCAGAACCTGATTCTCCAACAAGACCGTAAGTTTTCCCTTCTTCAATTTCAAGTGACACTCCGTCAACCGCATAAACATGATCCGTTACTCGGTTAAAGAAGCCACTACGAATCGGATAGTGAACTTTTAAATCTTCAATGGTTACAAAACCGCTCATTATGCTTCCTCCCCTTCAAAATGGAAATGTTTATAACATGTACAACGAACGAAGTGATTTGGCCCAACTTCATGAAGTGTTGGATCTTCTTCGTGAGCGTCCGCTGAAATCCACGGAATACGTGGAGCAAAACGGCAACCTTTACGTGGTAATTTTGGTAATGGTGGCACTGTTCCTTTGATTACGTGTAATTCTTGACCTTCTGAACCCGCTTGTGGGATTGATTGTAGTAATGAACGAGTATAAGGATGTTGTGGGTTTGTAAATAATTCAGCAACTGGTGCGACTTCTACAAATTGTCCAGCATACATCACGGCTACACGGTCAGCTGTTTCTGCTACTACCCCAAGGTCGTGAGTGATTAAGATGATTCCAGATTCTGTTTCTTTTTGGATATCATTTAATAAGTCTAAGATTTGCGCTTGGATGGTTACGTCTAAGGCAGTTGTTGGTTCATCGGCAATGATGATTGGTGGTTTACATGATAATGCAATCGCGATAACTACACGTTGACGCATCCCACCTGATAATTCATGTGGGTATTGTTTGAAAGTACGTTG
>CALIJD010000297.1 GCA_938017885.1 uncultured Granulicatella sp. | reverse complement strand
ATGCATATGGAATTAAAGGTCGTTAAACTAGCTAATAAAACTTCCCAATTATCATCTGTATAAACAATATGAGGCTCAAATCCAAAGTCTCTAGAACGAGTATGAAGTAGTTTTCCTAACATAAAGTTTCTTGATAAAGTACTGAAACGTTCATTTTTGAGATGTTCAAAGCTAAGTGAGGAGGCTTGTTCAAACGGATGTCCTTTCGGGACGACGATACTAGCATGGTATCCTAAAAAATCTTTTTGAAAAGGCTCAAGGTAAATATCGGTTTCAATCTTTGGAAACGAAAGAACTCCAAGATCAATTTCGCCATTGACGAGAGCTGTTTGTAGTTCTCTAGATCCACCTTGAATCATTGTTAGATGAACTGTTGGGTGGGACATCATAAATCTTGAGAATACTGGCATTAATTTAATGGCAAAAAGAGTTGGGAGACCTATTCGAATCGTTTCTTTTTGCGGGCGATTTAGTCTTTGAATTTTTTGAACAGTTTCTTCTAACTGTAAAATGATTTTTTTTGCATCTTCGTATAGGACTTGTCCAGCATCCGTTAAACAGATTCCATTTGTTTGCTGAATAAAAAGGGGAGTATGCAATTCAGATTCTAATTTTTTAATGGTTTGGGAAAGGGTAGGTTGTGTGATGAATAAACTGCGTGCAGCTGGGGAGTATCCCCCATGGTCAACAATACTTACAAAGTACTGTAGGTGTTTAATATCCATTTGAATGTCTCCTCGTCATTTAAGTGAAATCTTACACATTATTTTATCAAAGAAAAAAATGAGAAGCAATGTCTATTTAAATTAAGGAGGAATAACTATGAAAATAACAATAGCTGGTGCAGGCGCAATGGGAAGTCGTTTCGGATTGATGTTGCATAACGCGGGGCACGAAGTAGTACTAGTAGATGGTTGGAAAGATCATGTAGAAGCCATTCAAAAGGAGGGATTAAAGGCGAACTTCAACGGTGAAGAAGTGATTGTCAAATTACCAGCGCTACTTCAAAGTGAAGTGACAGAGTCTGCTACAAGTGATTTAATCATTCTATTTACAAAGGCGATGCAATTAGAAAAAATGCTCAATGATTTGAAACCTGTTATTCATGAGAAGACTAAAGTGCTATGCTTACTAAATGGTATTGGACACGAAGAAGTCATCGAAAAGTTTGTTCCTAAAGAAAATATCTTTATAGGGAATACGATGTGGACTGCGGGAATGGAAGGCCCAGGTCGAGTGAAATTATTTGGTAGTGGAACAGTTGCGTTGAAGAACTTAGTGGATACTGACGATGCAAAAAAAGGAGCGCTTGAAATTGTCGAGGTATTGAATAGCGCAGGATTAAATGCTAATTATTCAGAGAATATCCTATATGCCATCTACAAGAAGGCTTGTGTTAATGGAACAATGAATGGCTTATGTACCATTTTATTAAGTAATATGTATGAGTTTGGATCTACTACAGATGCTCATATGATTGTTGAAAATATAGTGAAAGAATTTGCAGAAGTTGCAAAAAATGAAAATATCGAAATAAATGTTTCAGAAATTGTTGAATATATCGAAAGTAATTGTTATAATTGTAAGACAATTGGACTTCACTATCCATCTATGTATCAAGACTTAAATAAAAATAATCGTTTAACGGAGATTGATTATATTAATGGTGCAGTTGTTCGTAAAGGTAAGAAATATGGAGTGCCAACACCGTATTGCGCTTTTCTAACGGCTTTGGTTCATTGTAAAGAACAAATTTTAGGAGCAAAATAGCTCAAGAAAGAAGGGAAATTATGGAAGCTCAGGCTCAAACAAAAATGACTGGAAAAGTCTTTATCAATAAAATCTTATCAGGAACAGCACTAGGGGTTATTGTTGGTCTAATTCCAAACGCTGTTTTATCTGCAATTTTAAAATATTTTAGTCAATATCCAATTGCTGTAACAATTACACAAATTGCAGTAATTTTCCAATTAGCAACGCCCCTTATCATTGGTGGATTAATCGCTTTACAATTTGGATTTAAACCAATGGAAATGATGGTAACAGCGGGAGCCTGCTTTGTAGCCAGTGGGGTTGTAACTTACAATGCTGAATTGAAAGCTTATGTAGGTGCTGGAACAGGGGACCTAATCAACACAATGGTGACTGCAGCGATTGCAGTTGGTATGTTGATGCTCATTAAAGATAAATTTGGTTCAACAGCAGTGGTTGCAATGCCAATCGTCGTTGGGGTTGGATCTGCGTTTATCGGATTATTACTCTTACCATACGTTAAAATGATTACTGCAGCGATTG
>CALIJD010000296.1 GCA_938017885.1 uncultured Granulicatella sp. | reverse complement strand
CGCTGTTACACCACCTACTGTTAGTAACAGGAGGGCGCTGGCTGTAATTGCTGTTTCACCTTTTTACTCATAGTCATACATCGTACCGCCACGTTTTATACCAGGACGTTGATTCATTCTAATTTGACTCATTTGTGGAATATCCCCTTCACCGGACATTAAAAAATCTACCCAAATAACTGTTTCTGGAATTTCATTAAACGTTCCCTTGACTGACAAATTATATCCATTATTAGATACTCCATTACTCACAGGTCCAACTGTTAAAGAATCCCAATTAAATTGAACCGATTCTACCTTAGGATATACTGAGCGCATCCATTTCACAATTTGTTTTTCGTGCTCTTTCAGCCATGCCAGTTGCTTGTCTCTCGCCGTCGCAAAAATCGTGTTTTCTCTCCAGCTTGGATTGATTACGTTGAGCGCCGAGACGCCACCTACTGTCAGTAATAGCAGAGCGCTCGCTGTAATTATTGTTTTCTTTTTCATCATAGTCACCACACTAAATCAGCCTATTCATAAATATAAATTCCACCATCTCTTTTAATTCTCGGAGGATGGTTCATTCTTATATTTGACATACTAGGAATACTATCTTTTTCTCCCAATTTAAAATCAACTATTAGAATTGTGTCTGAATTATTGTTAAATTCCCCTTTTATCGATAAATTATATTCCGTTGTAAATCCACCATTACCAACAGGAACTACCTTTAATGTACTCCAGTCAAATTGCACTGACTCTACTTTAGGATATCTAGAGTGAACCCACTTTACAATTTCTTCCTCATGTTCCTTCAACCATGACAATTGCTTGTCTCTTGCCGTCGCAAAAATCGTGTTCTCTCTCCAGTTTGGATGGATCACGTTGAGCACTGTTACTCCACCCACTGTCAGTAACAGGAGGACGCTTGCAGAAATTACTGTTTTCTTTTTCATACAGGAACTCCAGTATTTTTATGAATTCTACTCATAATCGTATACACCGCCATCATCCTTTTCGATTTTCGGCGGATGGTTCATTCTGATTCCTGACATATTTGGAATGCTATCGGGTTTATCCATAAGAAAGTCTACAAAAATTATCGTTTTCGGAAGTCCATTGAATGTTCCAGTCAATGATAAATTATAAGCGTTAATAGACACTCCATTACTTACTGACCCGACGCGTAGTGAATCCCATTCAAATTTCACAGTTTCTACTTTCGGATATCTAGAGTGGACCCACGCTACAATTTCTTCTTGATGCTCTTTTAACCACGCTAACTGCTTATCTCTTGCTGTCGCAAAGATTGAGTTCTCTCTCCAGCTTGGATTGATCACGTTGAGCGCCGTCACGCCACCCATTGTCAGTACCAGCAGAACGCTAGCTGTAATTGCTGTTTTCTTTTTCATTACTTTCTCACCTTTTTGCTAGTCATAATTATAGATGCCCTTCCCTCTTCTAATCATCGGTGGTTGATTCATTCTAATTCGAGATAAACTTGGAATGTCATCTTTCTTTTCCATCAGAAAATCCACAATAATTACAGTTTTGGGATTATCATTAAAAACTCCGTAGACTGATAAATTGTAGCCAATATTGGCCACTCCATTACTTACTGGTCCCACTTCTAAAGAATTCCAATCAAATTGAATAGTTTCAACTTTGGGATATCTTGAATGAACCCACTTAATAATATCTTCCTCATGTGCTTTCAGCCATGCTAGTTGTTTATCTCTTGCCGTTGCAAAAATCGTATTCTCTCTCCAGCTTGGATTAGTCACGTTGAGAGCAGTCATGCCACCCACTGTTAGTAACAACAGGACACTTGATGTAATGGCTACTTTCTTTTTCATCATTATCCCTCATTTCCCTTTAGTACTTCTATCCTTCGAAGTAAAAGAAACCTTTTAATTACTCATACGGTTTCCAAACCCCATCACTTTTTATAAGTGGTGGATTATTCATACCCATTTTCGAAACACTTGGAATGCTGTCTTTATTGTCTAATTTAAAATCAATGTGCAACACTGTCTCCGGCATGTTATTAAATTTACCCCGTACCGACAAGTTATATCCAACATTCATTACACCATTGCTCACGGGCCCAACTTTTAAACTAT
>CALIJD010000295.1 GCA_938017885.1 uncultured Granulicatella sp. | reverse complement strand
GCTTTTATGATAAAATGATTTCAGAAGGAAGTGGGAAGATGACAGATTTAATTAAGTTAGATACTGAAAAAAATAATCAACGAACAATAGATATCGATATTTTATCAACACAAGAAATCCTTCAAAAAATCAATGATGAAGATCAAACTGTTGCTTCTATTGTTTCTAAAAGCATTCCCAAAATATCAGCTTTAGTAGACCAGATTGTTGAGCGTATGCAAAAAGGTGGACGTCTCTTCTATATTGGAGCTGGAACGTCGGGGAGACTAGGAGTATTAGATGCGGCGGAATGTCCTCCAACATATGGAGTAGATAAAGGTTTGGTTGTTGGGATTATGGCAGGTGGAGATAATGCGATGTTTATTGCCCAAGAGGGAGCGGAAGATTCTCTTGAGCTAGCTCGAGGAGATTTATCTCAGTATCAAATAAATGAAAATGATACAGTAATCGGTTTAGCTGCTAGTGGGCGAACACCTTATGTGATTGGGGGATTACGTTATGCAAGAGAAATTGGGGCTCTAACTGGAGCTATCTCTTGTGTACAAAAAGCAGAAATTTCTAAATTCGCAGATTACCCTATTGAGGCGGTTACAGGTGCAGAAGCGATTATGGGCTCAACACGAATGAAAGCTGGAACAGCTCAAAAATTAATTCTCAATATGATTTCAACGAGTGTCATGATTAAGCTCGGTAAAGTGTATAAAAATTATATGGTTGATTTAAAACCAACGAACAAGAAACTTGTCGTTCGTTCTAAAAATATGATTCGTACTTTAACGGGAGTAGATGATGAGTTGGCAGAGAAGCTTTATGAAGAGAGTGGCCATAACGTAAAAAAAGCACTCATTATGGAAATAATGGATGTTGATAGGCAGACTGCTGAAGAAGCTTTAATGAAGGGGAATGGGCATATCAAGCGCGCCATCCAAGTATTAGGAGGTGATATTTAATGCAAGATATGGAACTAATTATTTTTGAAATCATCAGTAATGGTGGAAATGCCAAAGCTTTAGTATATGAAGCGATGGAAGAATCTGAAAAAGGAAATTTTGAAGAGGCTAGAAAATTACTTGAAGAGGCTGATACATTCTTAAATAAAGCACATCAAGTACAAACAGACTTAATTCAAAAAGAAGCCGCTGGTGAAAGAAATGAAGTTACAGTACTTTTTGTACATGCTCAAGATCATCTAATGACTTCGATAGAGGTTAGAACTCTAGCAGAAAACATCATTCGAATGAATGAAAGACTTTGGAAGTTAGAACATAAAGAGTAAGGAGAAAACGATGGTTAAATTCAGAAAATGGACCGTTAAGAATGTGGAACAAAAAAAGCAATATAAAACGGCAATGGGAACCACGGATTATGATATTCCGATGTTTGGGTATAAGAGCGTACTGCTGATTATCGCGAGTATCGTACTATCAATGTTTGTGATTCCGGCAATTTGTGATTTTGTTCGTATTGACTTTAAATGGCCTTTTGTCATTTGTGGGGGTCTCATTGCAGGATTTTCAGTTTCATTTTCTCAATTCTTTGTGAATTCAAAAAAAGGCATTACTCAAGCCTTTTGGTGGGTTGGAGGAATTTGGAGCATCGTTATCGGAATTATTTATTATTTTATCGTAATGACCGGAGTAATTTTATAATGAGTGGAGGTGAAAGTGATGAAAATTTTATTAGTTTGTTCAGGGGGAATGTCTAGTGCTATCGTTGCCAAAGCATTGCAAGATGCAGGAACTAAAGAAGGGTTAGATATTCAAGTAGATGAATGTGGTACACAAGCTTTTGCTGAGAAGGTAAAAGAAGATTATCAAATTTCTCTTGTAGCACCTCAAATTCGTCATCGTTATGATGTATTGAAAGCAAGTGCAGATGAAGCAGGGGTTCCATGTTTACTTATTAAACCACAAGGATACACTCCTCTAGGAGGACCAAAACTACTTCAACAAATTAAAGAGGAATTAGAAATATAATAAGGAAAGTGGGGATATCATATGTTTGATAAAATCACAGAGTTTATGGATACGAAGCTATCGACACCGATGGCTAAATTAGCAGAACAACGCCATTTAAGAGCGATTCGTGATGGTATTATTGCAACTCTACCAATTATTGTCGTTGCATCAATGTTTTTAGTAATTGCCTTTCTTCCAAACTCAATGCCGAAAGATTGGGGAATTACACAATTTATTCAAGCGAACCAAGCTAAAATCTTATTGCCTTACCGTGTTTCAATGTACATTATGACATTGTACGCAGTTTTCGGAATTGGATTTTCTCTAGCATCTTCTTATGATTTAGATGGATTATCCGGGGGGATTCTAGCTGAATTAGCTTACTTACTAACGATTATTCCTAAAGCAATTCCAGCTGCTTCAGCAGAAGTGAAAGCTTTAGCAGATTCAAGCGAACCTTTAAAAAATTATTTATCTTCATTGCCATCGGGATTTGTTCTCCCGATGAGTAATTTGGGGTCCGCAGGGATGTTTATAGGAATTCTATCAGCCTTTATTGCCGTTGAAATTTATCGTTTCACTCAAAAGAGTGGATTTAAGATTTCGATGCCACCTCAAGTTCCAGCATCAGTTGCGCGTTCTTTTGAAGCTTTAACACCAACAGTTATCGTACTATTACTTGTTTCAACTGTTACTATGTTTATCGGTATCGATGTTCATAAAATTGTAGGTAGTATCGTTGCTCCTTTAGTACAAGCGACAGATTCAATCTTCTCCGTTATTATCGTAATCTTCTTATCTCAATTCTTCTGGTCATTTGGTATCCACGGTTGGTCAATCGTTGGATCTCTTGCAAGACCATTATGGTTAGTATTGTTAGAAGAAAATACTTCAGCTTTCGCAAGCGGCTCTGCAATTCCTAATATTGCGGCTGAACCATTCTATCAATGGTTTGTAATGATTGGTGGTTCTGGGGCTACAATCGGTTTAGCTATTTTATTAATCTGGCGTTCTAAATCTGCGTATGGTAAGTCTTTAGGTTTATTCCAGCAGTATGTAACATTAATGAGCCTTTAATCTTCGGAACACCAATTGTATTAAATCCACAATTAATCATTCCGTTTATTTTAGCGCCATTAACAAATGGGGTAGTAACTTGGATTGCAATGTCTGCTGGATTAGTGAATAAAGTTGTAGCAAGTGCACCTTGGACTCTTCCTGGACCTATTGGAGCGTTCTTGGCTACTGGTAGTGACTGGAGAGCAATCGTATTAAACGTTGTATTAATTGTATTGTCGATTTTAATTTACTATCCATTCTTTACAATGTACGACAAATCATTATTGGCTCAAGAACAAGAGCAATAAAAATGAAACTTTGAGCCCTGTTCTAGTAGCAGGGCTTTTCTATACTAAATTTTAAGGAGAAAATGAATGAGAAGATTAGGAGTATCTATATATCCAGAAAAAAGTACGGTAGAAGAAATCAAGAACTATCTTGAAGAAACGAGTCGTTTAGGCTTTTCTAGAGTTTTCTCTTGTCTATTGTCTGTGAATAAGCCTGCAGAAGAAATCAAAAAAGAATTTACGGAAATAAATACTTTTGCTCACGAACTAGGTTTTGAAGTCATTGTAGATGGTTCGCCACGAGTATTTGGAGAGTTAAATATTTCATATAAGGATCTATCGTTTTTCAAAGAAATTGGGGCAGACGGAATTCGCTTAGATGCCGGCTTTTCGGGATTAGAAGAATCTATTATGACCTATAATCCAGAAAATTTAATTATCGAAATCAATATGAGCAATAATGTTCATACGATTGATACCATCATGGATTATAGACCTAATAAATATAAATTATATGGGTGTCACAATTTTTATCCACATCGTTATTCCGGTTTAAACTTAGATTTCTATAAAGAATGTACAAAGCGTTTTAACAAGTATGGATTAAAGACAGCAGCATTTGTCACCTCACATGATAAAGGGGCGTTTGGACCTTGGCCAACTACAGAAGGATTACCAACGCTAGAATTACATCGTGAGTTGCCATTAGATGTTCAAATTAAACACCACATTGCAATGGAATTAGTGGATGACATTCTCATTTCTAACTGCTATCCAACAAAAGAAGAATTGTCTCGCATAGAAGGACTGGATTTGGATGTAGTGACTTTTGATGTTGAACTTGTTGAAGGCATTCCTGAGATAGAAAAGAAAATTGTATTAGAGGAATTTCATTTCAATAGAGGAGATCAGAATGACTACTTTATTCGTTCGACACAAAGTCGTGTGAAGTATAAAGGACATCGATTTGAAGTATTTAATGCTCCTAATCAGATTAAGAGGGGTGATATTTTGATTGAAAGTAGTGAATATGGTCATTATGCAGGAGAATTACAAATCGCCTTGAAGGATATGGAAAATTCAGGTAAGACCAATGTTGTCGGAAAAGTAGTGGATATTGAACACTTTATTTTAGATGAAATTAAACCTTGGCAGAAATTTAAATTTAGACTTAAATAAGCAGAATGGAGAAAAAAATGAAGATATTATGGGGCGGAGCAACGGCAGCTAGTCAATATGAGGGCGGATTTACTCCGGAAAAAGGTCTAGATACACAAGATTGTAGACCCTATTTACCTCGTACTTCGAATGCCACAGAAGAAACTCGATTATTAACAAAAGAAAAAATAGAAGAAGCTAAAAATAAAGCGTCTAAACAATACTATCCTTTTAGAAATGGAACAAAAGGGTTTGAACATCTAGAAGAGGATATAGAGTATTTTGCTGAATTAGGGTTAGACTTATATAGATTTTCGATTAGCTGGTCAAGACTTTTTCCTAAAGGAATCGAAGAAGAACCTTCCCAAGAAGGAGTTGCCTATTATGATAAAGTGTTCCAGTTGTTAGCAGAGAAAAAAATCAAGATTTTTCTAACATTAAACCACTATGCGATGCCTATTTATTTAGTAGAGCAATATGGAGGATGGAAGGGAAGAGAATGTATTGATCATTTTCTTCATTTCGCAACCTTCGTGTTTGAGAGGTGGGGACATTTAGTCGAATATTGGCTACCGTTTAATGAAATCAACGCAGGGTATTTTAGTCCTTATAATGGGGTTGGTTTATTAAAAGGAGAAAATGGATATCAATTGTCAGATGTTTTCCAAGCGTTACATCATCAGTTTGTAGCTAGCGCTAAAACTATTCAACTAGCAAGAAAAATGAACTTACCGGGTCGTTTTGGTTCTATGATTGCTTGCTTCTGCTATTATCCATTAACGAGCAAACCTGAGGATAATTTGAAATTGGTGTTTGAAGAACAAATGAACCAGTGGTACTGTATGGATATTTTATCAAAAGGTGAGTACCCATATTACGCAGAAACATTTTTCAAAAACAAAAATATAGTGCTACAAATTACAGAAGAAGATAGAAAATTATTAAAAGAAAATACATGTGATTTTGTATCTATTTCGTTTTATACTTCCTCAGTAATTACTGTAGATGAAGCAGACAAAACCGCTGGAAACTTAGTGGTTTCTACTAAAA
>CALIJD010000294.1 GCA_938017885.1 uncultured Granulicatella sp. | reverse complement strand
TTAGCCTTTGTAAATTCTCCAAAACAAATTGGTTCTATTCAATTATCGAGTGAAACTACAAGTGAATTAAGACGCCTATTTGACACTATTATGGAAGAGTATGTCGGTATTCGTTTGAAGAGTAAAAAATTCTTAAATCAGATGGTCGAATGGGAAACGTTAATGAAGAAAAGAGGACAAGAATAAGAGTGGCGTGAAACGCTGTCTTTACTTGACTTTTTAAGCAATTATCGGTACGATAATGAAAGATTAATAGGACGTTGACAGTGAGATTTTTAATGATGAAATGTCATAGAGAGTATGGGCTGGTGGAATCCATATCATGTTTCATTAAAAGTGGCGCACTTGAGTCTATCAACAATGAAGCTTGGTTTTAAAACCAAGGAATTAGGGTGGAACCGCGATTAGTCGTCCCTATGTATGCTTTTTGTGTACATAGGGACTTTTTTATTTAGCCAAAGGAGGAAATAGTATGGATTTTACAATGGTCATCCCAGCTTCAGAATTCAAAGATTTTCAATTGAAGGTGGTTTCTTTAGCACCGATTAAAGTGACTGTCATCGGTCATGAGGACGAGGTGTTAGAGGAATTCCAAACAAGTGCAAACCATTCAATGTACGGTTTTAAAACAAAAAATGAAGCGATTAAAGAAGTGAAATGTGAAGTGATTCCTGGTGTGATTTATGAATTCTATCCAGTTGTGAATGCACAATAGAAAGGGGAACAATTATGGCAAAAAAATTAAGTGTTCAAGAAATTATTTTAACATTACAAAATTATTGGTCTAATCAAGGGTGCTTGCTTCTTCAAGCATATGATACTGAAAAAGGGGCGGGGACAATGAGTCCTTATACATTCCTTCGCGCGATTGGACCAGAACCATGGAATGCCGCGTACGTGGAACCTTCTCGTCGTCCAGCAGATGGTCGTTACGGGGAAAACCCAAACCGTTTATTCCAACACCACCAATTCCAAGTGGTGATGAAACCATCTCCTGAAAATATTCAAGAATTATATTTAGGAAGTCTAGAAGCTCTTGGAATCAACCCATTAGAACACGATATTCGTTTCGTTGAGGATAACTGGGAAAATCCATCTCTAGGCTGTGCTGGTTTAGGATGGGAAGTATGGCTTGACGGAATGGAGGTCACTCAATTTACATACTTCCAACAAGTTGGTGGATTAGAGTGTCATCCAGTAACGAGTGAAATCACGTATGGTTTAGAACGTCTTGCTTCATACATTCAAGAAGTAGAGAGTGTTTATGATTTAGTATGGACTGGTGATGTAAAATACGGTGATATCTTCACTCAACCTGAGTATGAACATTCTAAATACGCATTTGAAGAAAGCAATGCTGAGTTGTTAATGCAATTATTCACAGACTTTGAAAAAGAAGCGACTGTATTAATGGAAAAAGGCTTAGTTCATCCAGCTTATGACTATGTATTGAAATGCTCTCATGCATTTAACTTAATGGATGCTCGCGGAATTATTTCTGCAACAGACCGTGCAGGATTCCTTGGCCGTATTCGTAAAATGGCTCGTACAATCGCGAAAACTTTCGTGGCGGAACGTGAAGCGCTAGGATTCCCATTATTGAAAGAGAAATAAGAGAGTTTGGAGGAGAAAGAATGACACAATCATTATTATTAGAAATCGGTTTAGAAGAATTACCTGCTCAATATGTTCGAACAAGCTCTGAACAATTAGCAAAACGTGTAGAAGACTTCTTCAAAGATGAAAACTTATCATTTGAATCTGTTGAAGCATTTGCAACTCCTAGAAGATTGGCAGTTCGTGTAAATGGTTTAGTCGAAGAACAAGCTGACCGCGAAGAAATCTTTAAAGGACCATCTCTAGCAATTGCTCAAAAAGACGGTACT
>CALIJD010000293.1 GCA_938017885.1 uncultured Granulicatella sp. | reverse complement strand
GCTTGTTGAATACAATCATCCTGCTGAATTTCTTTAATTTGATCTTTTGTCAGTTCGGTTCCTTTAAATAAGGCATACTTTACAACTGTTGCCTCATCTACACCAAAGGCAAAAGCATCGTTCAAATAAATATTGTAACGCCCTTTTTTCTTCTGCGCCTCAATTTTTGTAATGACCATATCCCACACTCCAATCTACTTAAAATATTTTAGCAAAATACACAGATGAATAAAAGTTTAACTCTCTAATCTACTTTCATATACGAAAAAGGCTCACTAATAGTGAGCCTTATTGAGTCAATTAATTAATCTTTATCCATCCCCATTGCGCGCATAATTGCTTTAGCAATTTCAATGATTGGAACAATTGAGAATGCTGAACCAACTACAAACAACCATTGACCTGCTGTTAGAGTCGCTACATCAAATACGTTTGTTAACCCAGGAATTACCATTACGCTTAGAAGCATTACGGCCGATACTAGGATTGCATAGTTAAACATTTTGTTCTTGAACGCACCCACTTGACCAAGTGATTTGTACACTGACTTCACGTTGAACGCGTGGAATAATTGAATTAAACCTAACGTTGCAAATGCCATGGTTTCACCAACTGGGTTGCCCCATTTCGCTACTTCAGTCGCATACCAGAACACAAACAATGTAATGGCACCTTCGAAGAAACCTTGGTAGAAGATACTTGGCAACACACCGTTTGATAAGAAGTTTGAGCTCTTACCGCGTGGTGGGTGGTTCATGATATCTGCTTCTGCTTCTTCAAGGCCCAAAGCAATTGCTGGGAATACGTCAGTTACTAAGTTGATCCATAAAATATGGATTGGTTCTAGAATGGACCAACCAGCCATTGTTGCAACGAACATTGTCATTACTTCACCAAAGTTGGCAGATAGTAAGTATTGAACTGCTTTTTGGATATTTGAGAATACTTTACGTCCTTCTTCAACTGCTACGACAATTGTTTCGAAGTTATCATCGGCAAGTACCATGTCTGAAGCTCCTTTGGAAACCTCAGTACCTGTAATCCCCATACCAACACCGATATCGGCTTGTTTCAGTGAAGGAGCATCGTTTACTCCATCCCCTGTCATCGAAACAACTTTGCCGTTCTTTTGCCAAGCTTTTACGATACGAACTTTATGTTCTGGAGATACACGAGCATATACAGAGTAAGTTTCAACTGTACGTTCTAATTCTTCATCAGAAATATCGTTTAATTCGCCACCTGTTAATACTCCGTCTTCTTGATCTGGACGAAGGATCCCTAAACGTTTTGCAATCGCTTGAGCTGTATCACGGTGGTCCCCAGTAATCATGATTGTACGGATACCAGCTGATTGAGCCACTTTAATGGCAGCAGCTGCTTCTTTACGCTCTGGGTCAATCATGCCTACTAAACCAGCAAAGATTAAATCATGTTCGATTGAATCTGAATCCACTGTTTCAGGAAGAGTATCCATCACTTTATATGCCATTGCTAACACACGAAGCGCTTGGGTGGCCATTTCTTTATTTAATTTCATTAATGTTGTACGGTCATCTTCAGTGAATGCAGAAACTTCACCATGTTTTTCAATCTTAGTCACACGGTCTAATAACATATCTGGAGCACCTTTAGTTGCAACCAAGTATTTGTCGTCTTCTAATTGATGGATCGTTGTCATTAATTTACGAGTCGAGTCAAACGGAACTTCAGCAATACGAGGAATGTTTACTAACTCTTCACGTACATCATAGTTTTTATCCAAACCGTATTGAACCATCGCTGTTTCAGTTGGATCCCCTAATAATGAATTGTCTTGAGAAATCTTAGTATCGTTGGCTAAGTTCATGACACGAAGCGCCATGTTGTCCTTAGAAATTTCTTCTGACGCATCATGGATTTCGTTGTCATAAACCATTTTTTCAACCGTCATTTGGTTGAGTGTCAAAGTACCCGTTTTATCAGAGCAGATAATTTCAACTCCGCCTAATGTTTCAACAGCTGGTAATTTACGTACAAGCGCGTTACGTTGCGCCATTTTTTGAGTTCCTAATGCAAGGATAATTGTAGAAATCGCTGGTAACCCTTCTGGAATCGCAGCAACTGCAATCGCAATCGCTGTTAATAACATATGAGTCCATTCATTTCCTCTAAGCATCCCTACCACGAAGATAATCACGGCAATCACTAAAATCATGATTGTTAGCCATTTACCTAGAGCATCTTGATTTTCTTGAAGTGGAGTTTTCCCTTCTTCCGTATTGGCTAACATATTAGCAATCTTACCAACTTCTGTATTCATACCAGTACTTGTAACGACACCCACAGCGCGTCCATAAGTTACGTTTGTACTTGAGAACGCCATATTGGTACGATCTCCAATTCCTACTTCGTCTCCTGCAGGAATCACTAGGTCTTTATCAACTGGAACAGATTCCCCTGTTAAAGCTGACTCTTCAATTTTTACTGTGTTTACTTCGAATAAACGCATATCCGCTGGCACGACGTCCCCAGCTTCAAGGATAACGACGTCACCGACTACAATATCTTCTCCCTTAACATGTTCTACATGTCCATCACGTAAAACACTTGCTACAGGTGAAGCCATTTTCTTCAACGCTTCGATAGCTTCTTCAGCTTTTGATTCTTGGAATACCCCTAAAATAGCATTCAGTAATACTACTGCTAAGATGATAATGGCATCTGTAGGATCTGGTTCTCCACTATGAGCAAACATCGAAACAACAGCAGCGACTAAAAGCACTAAAATCATGAAATCTTTAAATTGATCCACAAATTTTTCTAAAAGTGATTTTTTCTTACCTTCCTGTAATGTGTTTGCGCCGTATTTTTCAAGTCTAGAAGCAGCTTCTTTTGAACTTAATCCAGAAGGGCTAGATTGAACTTTTTTAAAAACTTCCTCCACTGACTGTAAATATACGGGGTTTGTTTGTTGTTCCAACAAAATACACTCCTTTTTCTTTTTCTATAAAAAGAGAGACTTATGCTCATCATCCGTTTGATAATAAACATAAGTCTCACTGTTCAAGATAATACCAGCGAGAATTCGCTTGCTGTTGATATTATCGCAACGATTGGTTGCCAGTTACTCCCTTATAGAGATCGATTATTGTTGTAGTTACTATACCAAATAAGTGTGAGATTTGCAAATTATTTAGATAAATTGTTAACCTTTCTTTTTACCTAAATTTCGCGGATTTTAGCCAAATCTAACCGCTCTAACAACGGAGCATTTTTCATAATAAAGTAATCATCAAGCACTTTAGCTTTCAGATTCATCGCTTCTAGTTTTTGATCCATCTTCGGTGTTTTCTTAAACACCCATTGTGTACCGTGAAGAACTCCTTCGTGAATTCCTAACGATATCATCCAATTCTTAGCGAGCTTACTTTTTTCGATATATTTTTCAACCATTTCTTTACGATGCTTCGCGAACATTCCATTTTCAATGAAGAGCGTAAAGGTTTTTTGCATCATCACGTTTGAATCGTAATCCATCCACTGCTTGCGCATTGAAAAAGTTTCTACCAATTCTTTGGGCAAGACAACAATCCCTATTTTTAAGGCTGAAAACAAAATAGATGAAAAGGATTTTACATAAATAACTCTTCCATCCATATCGTAATAATGAAGTGGTGTTGCATTCCCCTCTACAAAGTCTGCCATAT
>CALIJD010000292.1 GCA_938017885.1 uncultured Granulicatella sp. | reverse complement strand
TACAACGATTGCGCTTCTTGTTTTCTCAGTCGGTGGAGCGGAGTCTATGTCTCCTTATGTTCGTAAGGTAAAAAATCCAACGAAGGAATTTCCAAAAGGAATGATTGCGATGGCGGTCATGGTGGGGATTTGTGCGGTCTTTGGATCCTTTGCGATGGGAATGATTTTCGATAGCAACAATATTCCTCAGGACTTAATGAGAAATGGGGCCTACCAAGCGTTTGCAGTACTTGGAAAGCATTGGAATATTGGGAATGTTCTTGTTACGATTTACGCATTGACGCAATTTATCGGACAAACAGCTACACTAGCCCTCTCCATTGATGCGCCGCTTCAAATCTTCCTTGGTAGTGCTGACAAAGAATATATTCCTCGTTGGCTACGTGCGCGTACAAAGAATGGAACACTAAGAAATGGATATATTCTAACAGGGGTATTAACAGGTGCTTTGATTTTGATGCCAGTATTCGGTTTGAAAGAGATTGACACGGTTGTTGTTTGGATGACAAACTTGAACGCTATCGTGTCTCCAATGTGCTTCTTGTGGGTATTTGTCGCCTTTATGTTCTTGTATCGTCATTGGGACAGATATAAAAATGCCGAATATAAATACATTAGCAATAAGACACTCGGATTCTTAATGGGACTCTGGGGATTTGCCTTCACCGCATTTGCATGTATTCTCGGAATGGTGCCACAAGTGGATTATGCGCAAAATCCATCTGAATGGTGGTTTGTCTTAATTTCAAATATCATTATGCCATTTGCGCTTCTTGGGCTCGGACTCCTCCTTCCATGGATTGCACGTAGAGAACAAAAACAACAAGCATAAAATTAGTCTTAAAAAGTCCTCCTTCTGTAAAAGGAGGGCTTTAATTTTTTAAATGTAATAGGGTGTCTAACTGACAATTTTACCGAAAAATGGTATAGTAATGAAGATAAATTTACTTGAAACGAGAGGTGAACCCCATGAAATTACTAACCGTTGCAGTCCCTTGCTACAACTCTCAAGAATATATGCATTATTGTATCCAAACACTCCTTTCTGGTGGGGAAGAAGTCGAAATTTTAATCATTAACGATGGTTCTAAAGACGACACTGCTCGCATCGCTGACCAATATGCAGCTGCTTATCCAACGATTATCCGAGCGATTCATCAAGAGAATAAAGGACATGGTGGAGCTGTGAATACAGGGATGGCGAATGCAACAGGGAAGTACTTCAAAGTGGTCGATAGTGATGACTGGGTAGATGTGCGTGCATATCTAAAAATCTTGGAACAATTACAACGCTTTGAAGAAACTGGGGAAGAAGTAGATGTGTTCATTACGAACTTTGTTTACGAAAAAGAAGGCGCGAAAACGAAAAAAATCATGCGCTACACTTCAGCCTTTCATGAAAATCAAGTGTTTACTTGGGAAGATGCGAAGCCACTTCGCCGTGGGAAATACATGATGATGCACTCCCTCATTTACAATATGAATTTGCTTCGTAAATCAGGCCTTCAGTTGCCAGAGCATACGTTCTACGTGGATAATTTGTTTGTTTTCGTCCCACTGCAATATAGCAAAAAATTATACTATATGAATGTGGATTTCTACCGTTACTTTATCGGTCGTGAAGATCAATCGGTCAATGAGAAAGTGATGATTAGCCGAATCGATCAACAAATCCGTGTAAACGAGTTATTGATGGCGAATTACCATAGCGAATGGCAGTATCCAACTGTCTTGAAGAACTACTTATTAAACCACTTAGAGATTACAACGGTGATTTCTTGTGCGTTACTCAATAAGGGCGGACTACTAGAGCATCAAGAGAAGAAGAAAGCTTTGCTGTCTGATTTGAAGGAAGCAAATCCAGAGGTGTTTCATCTGATTAGCCAAAGTGCATTAAGCAAAATTACAATGGCAAAGAACAAACCTGTACAAGTACTTTCGAATGGAATTTATACAGTGACACAACGTTTCTTTGGTTTTAACTAAATAAAGTTGCGAACTACCAGGCACTAGTCTGGTAGTTTTTTATGGAATTATCATATATGATAATTTCGTGAAGCATGCCTAATCACTTTGGTTCGACTTAAGGGACCATGGTATAATAAACAAGACAAAATAAGAAATGGAGAAACTACATGAAACCATTTGATTACATCGTTGTGGGTGCTGGATTATTCGGTGCGATATTTGCGCATGAAGCAGCAACACGCGGTTATAAAGTAAAAGTAATTGAGAAGAGAAATCATATTGCGGGGAATATTTATACAAAAGAGGTGGAAGGTATCCATGTGCATGAATACGGAGCGCATATTTTCCACACGAGCGATCAAAAGATATGGGATTATGTGCATCAGTTTGCAACCTTTAATCGCTATACGAATACTCCAATTGCGAACTTCAATGGTGAGATTTACAACTTACCGTTTAACATGAATACCTTTAATAAATTATGGGGTGTGGTGACGCCGCAAGAAGCCAAAGCAAAAATCGCTGAGCAGCGTGCGGTTTTGGGGAACAAAGAGCCTGAAAACTTAGAAGAGCAGGCGATTTCTCTAGTCGGGGAAGATATTTACTACAAGCTCATTAAGGGATACACGGAGAAGCAATGGGGACGTTCGGCTACAGAACTACCAGCGTTTATCATCCGCCGTTTACCGGTTCGCTACACTTACGATAACAACTACTTTAACGATACGTATCAAGGCATTCCGATTGGCGGCTATACGAAGATGAT
>CALIJD010000291.1 GCA_938017885.1 uncultured Granulicatella sp. | reverse complement strand
ATCCACCATTACCACATAAGAACGTCGATACGGGGATGGGTCTTGAACGTGTCGTATCTGTTATTCAAGATACACCAACAAACTTTGAAACAGACTTATTTATGCCAATTATTAAGCAATTAGAAGGCTTAAGTGCAGGTAAGAAATACAATGATTCTAAAGAATTAGATGTTTCATTTAAAGTAATTGCTGACCATATTCGTGCGGTAAGCTTTGCAATTGGGGATGGCGCGCTTCCTTCAAACGAGGGCCGTGGATACATCATCCGTCGTTTAATCCGTCGTTCAGTAATGCATGGACAACGTTTAGGAATTCAAGGTTCATTCTTAACCAAATTAGTTCCAACAGTGGCTCAAATTATGCATAGCTACTATCCTGAAGTTACTGAAAATATGGAATTCATTCAAAAAGTGATTGCAAACGAAGAAAATCGTTTCCAAGAAACCATTCACGACGGTTTAGCAATCTTAGAAACTATTTTTGCTGACATGAAAGCTTCAAATGAAACAACACTTTCTGGAGAAAATGCATTTAAACTGTATGACACATATGGATTCCCTTATGAATTAACATTAGAATACGCAAGCGACAATGGTTTCACTGTCGATGAAGAAGGATTCCAAGCAGAAATGCAAGCTCAAAAAGACCGTGCGCGTGCTGCTCGTAATACTGAAACATCAATGAACGTACAATCTGCAGTACTACGTGATATCACTGCAGAAAGTGTATTCGTTGGGTATGCTTCAACAACAGAAGAAGGCGTATTAAAAGCCATCGTTGTCGATGATGAATTAGTAGAATCTGCACATAAAGATGCACATGCTCAATTAGTGTTTGACCGTACACCATTCTACGCTGAAATGGGTGGACAATTAGCAGATCACGGTACCATTCAAGATGCTAACGGTACGGTTGTAGCGAATGTGTTACAAGTGAAGAAAGCTCCGAATGGACAACCATTACACACTGTAGAAGTATTAGCTGACTTACAAGTGAATGCAACATACACATTAGTGGTAGATGCATCTGAACGTGCGAAAATTATTAAAAACCACACAGCGACTCACTTATTACACCAAGCATTAAAAGATGTTCTAGGAACTCACGCAAACCAAGCAGGTTCTCTTGTAACACCAACTGGATTACGTTTCGACTTCAGTCACTTTGGACAAGTAACTGCTGAAGAATTAGCTGAAATGGAACGTATCGTAAACGAAAAAATCTGGGCTGGTTTAGAAGTAGTGACAGTTGAAACGACACTTGAAGATGCGAAAAGCCGTGGGGCAATGGCACTCTTTGGTGAAAAATATGGCAACTTAGTTCGTATGGTCAACATTGGTGACTGGTCAATCGAACTTTGTGGTGGTATCCATGTAGCGAACACTCAAGAAATCGGATTATTCAAGATTGTTTCTGAATCTGGTATCGGTGCTGGCGTTCGTCGTATCGAGGCTGTCACAAGTAAAGAAGCTTTTGACCTATTAAGCCATCACGAAAACTTATTAAAACAAGTAGCTGGTGAAGTAAAAGCAATCCAATTAGATACAGTTGTAGAACGTGTGGCTACTTTAGGCCAAGAATTGAAAGAAGCAAACGGTGAAATTGCAAAACTGAAAGCTAAAATCATGAAATCTGAAGTAGCAGATGTCTTCAATAACGTAGAAGAAGTGAACGGAACTTCATTCATTACTGTAGCTCTTGAAAACAAAGAGATGGATGAATTACGTCAATTAGCAGATACATGGAGACAAAAAGGTGCTAGCGATATCTTCGTAGTAGGTACTGCTTCTGCGGATAAAGCAAATCTTTTAGTAGCGGTATCGAAAGATGCTAATGCAAGAGGATTGAAAGCAGGCGATATCATTAAGGCGATTGCTCCAGCTATCCAAGGTGGAGGCGGAGGCCGTCCTGATATGGCTCAAGCAGGTGGTAAGAACCCAGCTGGTATTCCACAAGCGTTTGAATTGTTAAAAGAATATTTAGCTAAATAAGACCAAAATTTAGAAACCTTCCTTAAGCTTATGAATGAGTCTTAAGGAGGGTTTTTATTGTGAAAA
>CALIJD010000290.1 GCA_938017885.1 uncultured Granulicatella sp. | reverse complement strand
TGGTAGTGCAGAAGCAAATCCAATTGAAGGTAAGATTTCAAATGATTCTCCAATTGCCAAAGGGATTATTGGTAAAAAATTAAATGAAGAGGTAGTAATTCCAACTCCAGGTGGAGAAATGAAGATCAGAATTATTGATATTCAATCTGCTTAATTCATATTAAAAAGCTAGGAGACTTCCTAGCTTTTTTTGTATATCATTCTTTAGACTGATGGTCTTGAAATTATTTCATGATAGGATTGTAAGTGAGAAGATGATATACTAATACCTATATGGAGGTGAGAAGATGAAAAATATTAAAAGAATGCTCATTGTATTATTATTAGGAACGATTGTTTCAGCCATTGAACTTACTACAAGAATGGGCTTATTTATCATCTTTGCACTTGGAGTAGCTACTATCGTAAGTAGTTTAGTTCTTTTTAGACGTGTTAAATTTATGAAAAATTTAGGCTTATGTTTTGGTGGTTTGTTTATGGTATTACCTTTACTGTCTACTGCTGGAATTTGGCTAGGGATGATAGGTGCATTACTCTTACTTTTATTTAATCAAGATAGTTCTTCTTTTTCAGCGATAACGACTATTTTTCAAAGAAAAGATCAGCAAGAATATATTTTCGTGAATTCTAGAGAGGAAGAGATTGATTCAGAGAAAATTAAACGATTCGATTGGATAGGGTCTCAAATCATTGGAAATGAACCTTATGAATGGAATGATATTAACGCTGGACAATTAGTTGGAGATACCATTATTGATTTAGGAAATACGATTCTTCCAGCAAAAGAAAACGTGATTGTAATACGAAAAGGACTTGGACGAGTTCGAATTTTGGTTCCGTATGGAGTCGGTGTCATGATTCACCATCATAGTTTCGCTGGAGAAATAGAGTTTGAAAAGCAAACTTATACCCTAAGCAATGAGTCGATTCAACTATACAGTAAAGATTATCAAAGAACGAGTAAGCGAATTAAAATCTATACGACTATTGTAGCTGGAAAAATTGAGGTGATTGAAGCATGAAGCAACGAATCCTCAAAAGCTGGCTTCTATTTTCAGCTCTTTATAGTATTGTCAGTACAGTATTTATATTTGTATTTAGAAAATGGTTTAATTTTGATCATTTAGAAGAGATTAGTTTTCAGGAAACTCTTGGGACTATCACATTATTTCTTTTAATACTTCTTTTTTTAGCATTGATTTCTTCGATTATCTTATATGTATTAAATCGTCAGGCAGAAAGAAAAATTACAGAGCAGCTGTTAATGATTCAAAAAGCTCAATTTCAGTTGGTAAAAGATAAAGATGAATCTAATTGGTTGAATGAAGCAACAATTCTAGATTTGAAAGCATTTTATGCACAATCAATGGCGATATCGAATCAGATTGAAACGGTATCCCTAGAGTTGCAAGAAATTGGTAGAAAACCGCAGTATGTTGGAGAAGAAATGAAAGAACAAGTCATTGAACAAGAAAGAAGACGTATTGCCAGAGAATTACATGACTCTGTAAGCCAGCAATTATTTGCAGCAATGATGATGATTTCAGCATTGAATGAAAGAAAGCAACATTTTGATGAAAAAGAACAAAAGCAACTAGCTATGATTGAACATGTTCTTTCCCAAGCTCAGTCTGAAATGCGTGCATTATTACTACACCTTCGACCAATTTCGTTAGAAAATAAATCCTTAAAATCCGGAATCGAAGGTTTATTAGTGGAATTACAAACGAAAGTGCAAATGAAAATTCATTGGGATATAGAGGATGTGGTTCTGCCAGAAGGTGTTGAAGATCATCTCTTTAGAATTGCTCAGGAATTACTTTCGAATACTTTAAGACATTCTCATGCCAAACATTTAGAAGTCTACTTAAGACAGAAAGACTCAAATGTAATCTTTAAAATAGAAGACGATGGTGTTGGATTTAACGTTGATGACATCCATCCTGGAAGTTATGGAATCAATAATATGAAAGAGAGAGTACAAGGACTCGGTGGACAAGTGAAGATTGTAAGTTTCCCAAATCAAGGGACAACAATAGAAATCAAAATTCCGCTTGGTCGTCATTTGGAGGGAAATTATGATTAATGTTTTATTAGTAGATGACCATGAAATGGTACGATTAGGCGTGTCTTCGTATTTATCAATGCAGGATGATATCGATGTTGTTGCTGAAGCAAAGAATGGTCGAGAAGGGGTAGAGAAAGCTTTATCTTATAAACCGGACATCATTTTAATGGATTTAGTCATGCCTGAGATGGATGGAATTGAAGCGACAAAAGAAATTCTTCATCGATGGCCCGAAGCTAAAATCATTATCTTAACTAGTTTCATTGATGATGAGAAAGTATTTCCAGCGATAAACGCAGGAGCCAAAAGTTATATTTTAAAAACTTCTTCGGCTTCTCAAATC
>CALIJD010000289.1 GCA_938017885.1 uncultured Granulicatella sp. | reverse complement strand
TATGACGTTTTAGTCCTTCCAATAATGCAGGGATTACTTCTTCATCTAAACCTACATCACTAAATCGAGTAGGAGCACCTAAAGATGAGAAGAATTTTTCTGTATTTATAATAGCTTGTTCAACAATTTCATCGTCTTCTCCATGAAGTCCCCAGACACGTTTCCCATATTGAACTAACTTATCCCATTTTTGATTTTTTCTAACTTTCATCATCGCAGGCAATACAATTGATAATGTTCTCCCATGGTCTAATCCATGATTTAAAGTGATTTCATGACCTAATGCATGAGAAGACCAATCCGTCGGAACACCTAAATTAATTGTCCCATTTAACGCATTAGTGGCACACCACATAAAAGTAGCTCTATCGTTATAATCAATATGATGAATATCAATAATACGAGGAGCAATCTCAATCAACGTTTGAAGGATACTTTCTGCATAACGATCTTGAAGAATCCCTCCTACTGGATAAGTTAAATAATTCTCCATTACATGGATGAATGAGTCTAAGAGTCCGTTTACTAATTGACGTTCAGGTAATGTATAGGTTAGTTCAGGCTCTAATACTGAAAAAACTGGAAACGTCTTTGGCCCTCTAAAACTTACTTTTGCATTTTTTTCAACAAAACTAATCACTGCTCCAGAATTCATTTCAGAACCAGTTGCTGGTAAGGTTAAAATCGTTCCAAATGGTACAACCTCTTGAACGGGTAGTCCTTTTCCAATTCCCCACCCAAATAAATCTATTGGGTCTCCTTCAAACAGGCTGGCTGCAGAGACAAATTTAGTTCCATCAATTACAGAACCACCTCCGATTGCAAGTAAGTAGGTAAAACCTCCTTCTCTTACTTTATGGACAGCCTTCATTAACGTTTCAAATGTAGGATTTGCCTCTATTCCCGAAAACTCATCCCAATCTCGCCCTCCAAGAGCCGAAACTGCTCTGTCAAAAGCTCCATTTTTCTTGACTGATCCTCCACCATATAAGATGAGGACTTTTGTATCTTTAGGTATTTCATTATCAATTTCCTCTATACGTTTTTTTCCAAATAAAATTTTTGTTGGATTTTGAAAAGTAAAATTTTGAATACTTTTTTCCATGTCGCTTCACCTCATGCTTTATTAAATTATGTTTCATCAAAAAACTTAACTTTTATACTTCTAATAAAATAAACTGGACAATGCCCAGCTTACTTTTTTATTATCGACTAATCTTTGATAAGATATATTTATGTAATCTTTCCGCTGAAATCTCTTTTTCCAATTTTGAAACTTCAATAGGACTTAGAGGGATTTCACAAGTCTTATTGCCTTTATCATCATAAGAAACAACTACTTGCCCCACCTCTTCTCGATACTCTCGAACTACTTTTGAGAACAATAATGCTAGTTCCTTTTCAACTTCTAGTGCACAATGCTCTCTTAAAAGCTGAAATTGTTCCGCGATAATAGAAGGAATATAGTAACAATCTACTAGTGTCATTTCTTCTTCTTTAGATTTTTTATTGGATTTTTTACTTTTTTTCATAAACACCCTCGATTCTTTCTTCTTTTTTAGTATACAAAAATTCAAACAATAAGGCAAAAACATTAATTTTTCTAAATTTTATTGATGCTGTTTTCCAAATGCTTTAATTCATGGTAAAATGGGTTGGAAATATACTTTTAAGGAGTCAATATGCTTACAATAAATATGCTAACTCGTGCAGACAGCGTCAAAGGACAAGGAGTGATGTCTGCAACAGAGGAACAAATTAATTTAGTGACTGAAGGTCTTAAAGGATACAAAGTAGTTGTAAACCAATTAAAGATTGCTGATATTAATCATATTCATACAATTAATCCAGACTTTCTATTTAAGTCATTCTTAAACAATAAGAAGCAACCAACAATAGCATCAGTACATTTCTTACCTGAAACACTCGAAAAGAGTATTTCTCTTCCAAAACCAATAAAAGAATTGTTCTATAAATATGTCTTATCTTTTTACAAACAAGCGGATTATTTAGTGACTGTGAATCCACGTTTTATTGACGACCTCGAACATTATGGAGTCGATCGTTCGAAAGTTACTTATATTCCAAATTTTGTATCTCGTGATACCTTTTATAAAATCACTGATCAATCTAAAGGGGAATTAAGAAAGAAGTTTGGACTAAATCCTGATCAGTTCACTGTTGTATCTGCAGGCCAACTGCAAATGAGAAAAGGTGTTCTAGAATTTATAGATTTAGCTGAAAAAATGCCTGAAATGCAGTTCGTTTGGGCTGGAGACTTTGCTTTTAAAGGAATTTCTGAGGGGCGAAAAGAAATTATGGAACATATGGATGATCTTCCTGATAATGTTCATTTTCTAGGATTGGTTGAAAGAAACCAAATGAATGAATTTTTTAATATGGCTGATGTCATGTTACAACTTTCTTTTGAAGAATTATTCCCTATGACTATTTTAGAATCCATGAATGCTAATATTCCTCTTCTATTACGTGACTTACCTGAGTACAAGCCAATTTTATTTGACTACTATTTAAAAGGGACAAGTCAACAAACGTTTAAAGAACAATTAACTAAACTTAAAGAAGATCCTGAGTACTATGCTATGGCATGTGAAGGCTCAAAACGTGGCGAACAATTTTACTCAAAAGAGAGTATTCTTCTCCAATGGCAACAATTTTATGATAAAGTTGCAACAGAAAGAAATTTAAAATCATAAAGGAGCAACAATGACAACCAACGAAATTAAACAAGGAAAGCCACTCTCACCTACCGCTCAGAAGGTAATGAATATCGCTTCCATTTTAGGAGCAATTGCGACAGTCGTATTCATTGTTTGGGCTTGGCAAAAAGGCTTATTCACTTCTGAAGAGACCTTATCTGCATATATGTTACAGGCTGGAATTTGGGGACCTCCAATTTTTATCTTTCTCCAAATATTACAAACAGTTGTTCCAATTATACCTGGCGCTCTAACAAGTATTGCTGGAGTTTATATTTACGGAAATATTATCGGGAATGTCTACAATTACATCGGTATCATTATCGGTTCGATTATCGCATTCTATCTTGCTCGTCAATACGGTCAACAATTCGTAAAATCAATGGTAAGTGAAAATACTTATAATCGTTATATTAATTGGCTAGATAAAGGGAAATGGTTTGATTACTTTTTTGCTTTTATGATGTTCTTCCCAGTTTCTCCAGATGATTTTTTATGTATGTTAGCTGGTTTAACAAAGATGACTTATAAAAAGTTCATTATTATTATTCTAGTCTTTAAGCCGTTCACATTAGCTGCTTATACCATCGGATTAAGATTCATTATCGATTGGTTCTGGGCATTTTTTAAATAAACAAATACCCCTGAGATTTACTCTTCTCAGGGGTTTCTTGTTTTAATAATCTTTTTTGAATACTTGAACAGTTGCAATCACAATCCCACTAATAAATACACTTAAAACTAATAAAATGCCAGCAAGTAATAATGGGTTTTTACTTAAGCCTCGTAGCCATCCAACAAAAGTGCTTGTATCCTCATCATTAAAGGACAATACACCTTCATTCTTAGCTTCAGACGTAGTTGCAGGTTCTTCAGTTGTTGTTTCTTCCACTACCTTAGTAACCTT
>CALIJD010000288.1 GCA_938017885.1 uncultured Granulicatella sp. | reverse complement strand
AAAGTTTAGAGATGTAACACAGGAAAGTGAAAATATAGGGGGCTAAAACATAGCTGAGGTAGCATGATTTATCTAAACTTCCAACGATTTGCTATGTATTAAAGCACATAACTTAAAGAAAAAGTTATGTGCTTTTTGATTGCCGAAATTTTCTTGCAACCGTTGTCTTACGTTTGCTATCCACCCGCCCCTAATCGTATACTAACGATGTACAACCATTAAGGAGGGTTTTTATGTTTTTATCGGAAGAGTTATTACAAGAAATTCATGAGCGTGCACCGCGTTACGACAAAGAGAATGCGTGGCCTGCGGAAGACTATGCAGCGCTAAAAGAGGCGGGATACTTGAAGGCGTTCGTGCCAAAAGAGTATGGCGGATTCGGTCTAACGCTGAAAAAAATTGCGCAAGAACAAACGCGTCTAGCGATGGCGGCTCCAGGGACTGCGCTTGGGGTGAACATGCACCAAATTATTGTCGGCCTTGGCAAGCACATGGTTCGTTTTGGCAACAAGAAGGGAGAACAAATCCTTCGCGATGCTGCAGAAGGCAAGTTATTGGCGTTTGGGATTTCTGAACCATCGAATGACCGCGTGTTATTCGGTTCGATTTCTGAGGCTCGTCCTGAAGCAGACGGTGCGTATCGTTTCTACGGCAAGAAAGTCTTCTTATCAATGGGCAAATATTGCGACAAGTTGGTTTCATTTGGGCAAGATAATACAGGGGAGTCACCACTCTCAGTCTTTGCGTATTTAACACCAGACAAAGAAACGTTCATCGTGAAAGAAGACTGGGATACAATGGGCATGCGTGCGACGCAATCAAACAGTGTTGAGCTAAAAGGCGTCTTCGCAGCAGAAGAGCAAATCCTAACGAAAGTCGCTCCTGGACCAAGTTTCGATCCAGTGGTATTCGGTATTTTCGCGTACTTCGAGATTTTACTGGCGGCAACGTACTTCGGTATCGGAAAACGTGCGCTAGAAATTGGAGTAGAGACAGTGAAAAAACGTCACTCTGTATCGAATGATGCGCCTTATGCCAACGACAAAAACATTCGCTGGAGAATTGCGGAAGCGGCGATTATGCTCGACGGTATTCAACCACAAATCAACGAGTTAAGTGACACGCTAGAAGCAAGCACAGAATACAGCTTCATCTGGTTGCCTCGCTTGTCTTCGATTAAGAACCGTTCAGTGGAAGTGTCGAAGAAGGCCGTGGAAGAAATCGTTCGTGCAAGCGGCGGAAGTTCATACTTCAACCGTACAGAACTATCTCGATTATATCGCGACGTGTTGGCTGGCTTGTTCCAACCGAGTGACCAAGAGTCATTGCATGATGCGTGGGCGAATATTCTCTTAGGACCAATCCAATAATTTTATATATAGTAGAAAAGCTCGCTTGCGTGGTGCAGGCGAGCTTATTTGTGTTTAAACAAGTTCAGAGAGAGTATCCGTATTTGTGAATCCACTGTTATTAAATATCTAATTTTTCGATGATTTCACCATTCTGTTGTTTGATTTGAATTTTTTGAATCAGTTCTTCCCCTAAATACTTGGAAAATGCACTTAAGTCAGGTGCGACTTCGAAGAGAATGTGGTGGTTTTCTTCATCTGGGATAAATGAAGACTGATGATTTTTTGGATTTGACCAAAAATTCCAATTCGTATCGGTTCGTTCGTAATAAACATAGTTATTCTTTTTCGTAACGTAAATTCTTTTATTTGTCAGAGTCCGTTCATCGTGAGATTTAATAATAGTTGAATATAATTTTAATCCCTCGAATTGCTTGTATTCTCGAATTTTATCATTTGAAACGTTAAGTTTAATGACTTCATAATCCATAACCTTACCTCCAAAATAGTCAACTGGATGGAATTCTGTTACTTCTATTAAACCACTTTTGGCGAGTGATTTCAATCTCTTGTGACTGTGAGGTAGGTCCGGTTGATTGGCTAAGATGAAATTTTCAGTGTTGAAGAACCGAAATGTAACATATAAGTTACGTAACTTATATGTTACATTTTGCTTTTTTTGAAATACGTCTTTACAAGTTCAAGTTCTGCTTCGTTTAGTTCTCTGTATTCTCCAGGTGCTAAAGCTTCATCTAGCACGAACTCTCCAAAACGAATCCGTTTAAGATACGTCACTTTCACGCCAACACATAGAAACATCTTCTTCACTTGATGGAATTTTCCTTCAGAAATCGTGACCGTCGCACGGCTGAAGTTACCGCTACTTTCGATAATCGTAAGCGTGCTAGGTTTACATTGAGTTCCACCGTGGAAGGTGACACCACGTTTGAAGGTTTCTACGGCATCTTCGTCTATCGGGCCGTTGACTTCAACATAATATTCTTTCTCGATATGTTGGTCGGGGTTTAGCATGCGATAACCCAGCGGACCATTATTTGTCACAAGCAGCAGTCCCTCGGTATCCCCATCGAGTCGTCCAAGCGGGTAGAGGCCTTCAACGTTTTCCTTGGCGAAGAGGTCAATGACAGTCGTATGTTCCTTATCGGTTGTAGCAGAGATGACGCCTTGAGGTTTATTCAGCATATAGTACTTCTGGCTATCGTCTTGAATCCGCGTTCCGTTCACCGTGATGACTTGCAGTGTTGCGTCGACATTATTGCTGACGTGAGTGGCCGGAACACCATCGATTAAGACAGCTTCGTTCTTGATGAGTTTCTTCATTTCACGGCGGCTCAGCACCAGATGTTTCATTAATAGATGTTCGAGTCTCATAGGCCCTCCTTGCAGTCGTTTTCTCGATTATACAATTTTTTTCAAAAATCGAGTAGTTATTCGTTGACGTCTCTTTCTTCCTGTGGTAAATTATTAAACGTTGTCGCGCAAGATGTTAAAAAACATCGAATCATATTTCTTGCAAAGAAAATGAACGCGTGATATGATATCAAAGTTGTTGCAAAACAACGATTGACCTTTGAAAACTGAACAAAGAAGACGAACCA
>CALIJD010000287.1 GCA_938017885.1 uncultured Granulicatella sp. | reverse complement strand
ATATTACTCTTGAACCTACATTAGTTGAGAAAGCTTGGAAAAATCGTCTGTTTGAAAAACAATTAGAAATTGAAATTCCAGATGCATTTTATGAAGAGCTTCTTGCTTATGTAGAACATCAAAAAGCAAGAAAAGAGTTGTTTAGTGATGGAAGAGCTCGTTAAACAAAGAGCTTTGAATCTACTTGGAATGGCAACAGCTGCTCGTAAACTCATTAGTGGCGAGGAGCAAGTTATCCAAAGTATTCAAAGACAAAAAGGAAATTTAGTGATTTGTACCAAAGATTGTAGTGCAAATACGGTAAAAAAAATCAAAAACAAATGTGAATATTATGAAATTCCTTTTGTTCAGCAATTTGAAACAGATGAACTGTCTCTAGCTATCGGCAAGAGACGTTCCATCGTTTTAGTTGATGATCGAGGGTTTACAAAGAGTCTACTTAAGATGAAGGGATTTAACGATATGAACGAATAGGAAGGTGAGACTATGTCGAAAACTCGCGTATACGAATTAGCGAAAGAATTAAATGTGGCTAGTAAAGAAATCATTGAAAAAGCAAAAGAAGTAGGTATTTCATACAATAGCCATATGTCTACTATGGAAGAATCTGAAATCTCAAAAATTAAAGGAGCCTGGAATTCTAAACCTGCTAATAAACCAGCAGAAAAAGCGCCAAAGAAAGAAGTAAAACCTGCTCCAAAACAAGAAGCGAAAAAAGCTGAAACTAAAAAAGAAGCTCCTAAGCAAGAATTCACGAAGAGAGAAGATCGCGCTCCAAAACAAGGGCATCAAAAACAAAATCAAGAACGAAACCATTCTCACAACCAAAGACGTCATGACCAAAATGATAAGAGAAATCAAGAACGTCCAAATCAAAAACCACAAAACGCGAATGGAAACCGTCCTTCATTTAAGAAAGAACCAGCACGTACTGAAGCTCATTCAAACCAACAAGGACAAGCTGAACGTCCTCGTAATAACCAAAAACAAAACAATAACAACAATCGTTTTGAATCACCAAGAAACAATCGTAATAATGACAGAAGAAACCAACAACGTTATAGCGATTCTAACAATGATGGCTTCAGCAAGAAAAACCGCAACCAAAAAGGTAAAAAAGGAAACCGTCGTGATGAACAAAAAACTAAACCAGCTGTTCCTGCACGTAAATTCCATGAATTACCAGATGTATTAGTATACACAGATGGTATGACTGTTGCTGAATTAGCGAAGAAAATCAAACGTGAACCAGCAGAAATCATCAAAAAATTATTCTTACTAGGCGTAATGGCAACATTAAACCAAGGTCTATCAAAAGACGCTATTGAATTATTGGCGGCTGACTACGGTATGGATGCTGAAGAAAAAATCGAAAAAGATATTTCTGATTTAGATGTATATTTTGAAGAAGCAGCTTCTGAAAACGTTGAAAGTACTGTACGTCCTCCAGTAGTAACTATCATGGGACACGTTGACCACGGTAAAACAACATTGCTTGACCAATTACGTAACTCTTCAGTTGTAGCGGGAGAAGCAGGGGGAATTACTCAACATATTGGTGCGTACCAAATCAAAATTGATGGAAAACCGATTACGTTCTTAGATACTCCAGGTCACGCGGCCTTCACAACAATGCGTGCGCGTGGTGCAGACATCACTGATATCACTGTTATTGTAGTAGCAGCCGATGACGGTGTAATGCCACAAACAATTGAAGCAATTAACCATGCGAAAGCGGCAGACGTTCCAATTATTGTTGCTGTGAACAAAATCGATAAACCAGCAGCAAACCCAGGGCGTGTGATGCAAGAACTTTCAGATTTAGGACTTGTGCCTGAAGCATGGGGTGGGGACACAATTTTCGTTGAGATTTCAGCGAAATTCAACCAAAACATCGAAGAATTATTAGAAATGATTCTATTGGTTGCTGAAGTTCAAGAGTTGAAAGCAAACCCTAACCGTTTAGCACTAGGAACGGTTATTGAAGCTCGTTTAGATAAATCTAAAGGACCTATCGCAACATTATTAGTACAAGAAGGAACGCTTAAAGTTGGTGATCCAATCGTTGTGGGGAACACATTTGGACGTGTTCGTGTAATGGTGAATGACCAAGGTCGTCGTGTGAAAACTGCTTTACCAGCGACTCCAGTTGAGATTACTGGTCTTAACGCTTCACCTCAAGCTGGGGACCGCTTCGTAGTATTCGAAGATGAAAAGACTGCTCGTGCAGCCGGAGAAGAACGTGCTAAACGTGCCTTAATCGAGCAACGTAATGCTTCAAGCCGTATTACATTAGATAACTTATTCTCTACATTGAAAGAAGGAGAATTGAAAGAAGTTAATGTGATTATCAAGGCTGACGTACAAGGTTCTGTTGAAGCATTAGCATCAAGCTTACAAAAGATTGAAGTTGAAGGTGTTCGTGTGAAGATTATCCATACAGCTGTAGGAGCAATCAACGAGAGCG
>CALIJD010000286.1 GCA_938017885.1 uncultured Granulicatella sp. | reverse complement strand
TTCTTCTTCAGAAACTTGTGAACGGTCAATATATTTAGGGTTGATTGCAGCGATGTGCATTGAAACATCTTTAGCTGCTGATTCATCAGTTGTACCTTCCACAACTGTTAACACACCAATACGTCCGCCCATGTGTAAGTATGCACCGAAAGCATCTGCATCAGATTTTTCAACGATTTCAAAACGACGTAAAGTAATTTTTTCACCGATAACTGTAGTAGCTTCAGCAATCACATCAGAAATTTTTCCGTTTGGAGTTTCAACTTCAAGAGCTTCCTCTAATGTAGCAGGGTTTGCTTTTAAGATTGCTTCAGAAACTTCTTTAACTAATGCTTGGAATTTGTCGTTTTTAGCAACGAAGTCAGTTTCAGCATTTACTTCTAAGATAACTGCGCGGTTTCCTTCTACTAATACATTAGTAATCCCTTCAGCAGCGATACGGTCTGCTTTTTTAGCAGCTTTTGCCAATCCTGCTTCACGTAAGAAATCAACTGCTTTGTCGATATCTCCTTCAACTTGAACTAATGCTTTTTTAGCATCCATCATCCCTACGCCAGTCATATCGCGTAATTGTTTTACTAATTGAGCTGTAACTTGAGCCATTCTCAATTCCTCCTATAAATTGCTTTAAAATTTTTATGAACTTTTTAAAAAAAGCTGTTTGAATTGAAAAGTCTATTTCGCCTCTTTCTGATTCAAACAGCTTAACAGTTAGTGATTATTCAGCGTTGTCGCCTTCAACTAATTTTTCGATATCTTCTAATGAAGTATCTTTATCTAAGTCTTCAACGTCTACTGCTACGTCTTCACCTTGGTTACCTTCGATGAATGCATCAGCCATTTTAGCAACGATTAATTTAACCGCGCGGATAGCATCATCATTTGATGGAATAACAACATCAATTTCATCTGGATCACAGTTTGTGTCAACCATAGCAACGATTGGAATGTTTAATTTGTGAGCTTCTTGAACAGCAATGCGTTCTTTACGAGGGTCAACGATAAACATTACATCAGGAATGCGTGGCATATCTTTAATACCACCTAAGTATTTTTCAAGTTTGTCTAATTCTTTTAATAGAATACCAACTTCTTTTTTAGGTAATACTTCGAAAGTGCCGTCTTCTTGCATTTCTTTGATTTTTTTCAAACGTTTGATACGTGTTTGGATTGTATCCCAGTTAGTTAAAGTACCACCTAACCAACGATGGTTAACGTAGTATTGACCTGAACGGATTGCTTCGTCTTTAACAGCATCTTGTGCTTGTTTTTTAGTACCAACGAATAATGCAATACCACCGTTTTCAGCAACTTCATGCATGTAGTTGTATGCATCGTCCACTAATTTAACAGTTTTTTGTAGGTCGATGATATAGATACCATTTCTTTCTGTGAAGATGTATCTCTTCATCTTAGGGTTCCAGCGACGTGTTTGGTGACCGAAATGTACACCAGCTTCTAACAATTGTTTCATTGAAATAACTGCCATTTTTGTTTTCCTCCAATTTGGTTTTTATTTTCCTCCCCAATTTTCAGCGATAAGACCTCTTCTAAAAGAAGCACCAATCTTAACATACAATTAGGTGTGAATTTTTGTTGGTTTTTACACCATCAATGATTGTACATGAAAGTAATTAAAAATGCAAGAAAATTCTATTGTTTTCCTTCTGCGAAAACGTAAATCATTAAACACAAAAGATTAAATACTAATAAGAGTACAAACGTTAATACTGCTCCGCTTTTTCCAGTAACAATAGATTCAAATGGTATAATTACCGTAAAAGGATATTTTAATTCGTTAAATGTAAAATATAAGAATAGAACAAACGCCATAGTTCCTGGAATTCGGACCTTTGCATTGTCTTTTGCAACTACAAAGTTAATAATATAGAGTTCACGCAATA